>DSAV01000127.1 GCA_011046295.1 Deltaproteobacteria bacterium
CTTTTCCTTCAATTAAATTTTTCGCGGATTCCGGAGCGCTCCAACCAAGCGTGGTTACCGCGCCCCAACCGCGCACGTAAATATCTGTGCTCACTTTTTAACCTTGGGCGCGTTTATGACAAAATCTGCAAGCGTATTGAAATCCTGCATCGCTTTGGCCGCGGTAGAAGCGTTTTTCAACTCCACTCCAAACTGATATCTGAGCTCCATTGCTATCTCCATGGCATCAAGGCTGTCCAGTTTAAGCGGCCCGTCTCCGCCGATAAAAGGAACATCAGTAGGCACATCCTTCGGATCCACATCATTTATTTCACAAGCCTTGATAACCAGTTCCTTAAGCTTGAAAATCAACTCGTCTCTTGAGGCCACATTTAATTCTTTATACGCCTGTTCTAAATCCATTTAACTCTCCTTCCCGCGATATAAAAGCAGATTCCTGCAAATAGTGTCAATACAATTAATTTTGGCAATATTACACTAAATGCCGCGTCGCGTAAAAAAATATCCAGATAAGCCTGATGCGCCCAGTATATCGGCGATATCATCGCCAGTTTCTTCATGAATACCGGCATGGCAAAGTACGGAACCATGATGCCGCCCAGCACGGCCATCAGAATGGCGCCTGTCGCGGCCATCGTTGACGCCTGCTCGTGCGTGCGCACCAGCACCGCAACAAGCACGCCAAAACCTGTTGTGGCGGCGGCAACAACGAGCGTCACTGGAATCATATATCCGGGATTTTCTCCCAGGTGAAAAGATGTGCCGATGAAATACGGCGCGATAAGAACTCCGACTACCATCATTAAAAAAAACTGCACAACATTTATTATATAATAGGGAATGGTTTTCCCCAGCGCAACCAAATCAGTGCTTACCGCGTAAGTAAAAAGCCGCTGCAGAGTTCCATCATTTTTTTCCTTTAAAAAACCCGTGGACATGGGAATGGCGATGAAAAACATCGCGAATATCGCATAAGCCGGAACTGTCTGTTGAATAGGGCTGGGAACGTACCGGTTAGGTTTTTCTTTCTCCACAATTAAACTGGCCACCACCGCTTCCAAGTTGTCTATACCCATCACAACTTCAACTGTCAAGCTGGTTAACACCGTACGGATGGCTAATTTGTAACCGTAATCAAGCACCGGATCGAAACTGATTTCCACCGGCTTTTCTCCGGAATCAAAACCTTCGGGAATTATTACCAGCGCCTGCGCCTTGCCCAACTCGAAAATCCGGTCTCTGTCCATATCCTCCGGAAGCTCAACTCGTCTAAACAGCTTGTCGTCCTGAATTTTTTCCTCCAGCATGTTCGCCCTGGGCAAGTTGCTTTCATTTTCTATAACCAGCGGAATTTGCCTTTCGTACAACCTTTCCGTATAGACTCCCTGCAGCGCCAGCGTCATGAAAAATATCAACGCCACCGGCATAAAGAAAAGAAGCATAATCGTCTGCCAGTCGCGCAGCAAAATCAAAACTTCTTTTTTGAATAATTCTTTCAGCTTCCTCAAAAACATATTGAATCTTTATCCTCTTCAGTAATCACGCAATGCGCATCCGGTCTTTTCCAGAAAGAATTTTTCCAGGTTGCCAATCTCTTTCATCTCCCCGGAAAAAATCACGCAACCTTTATCCGCGACAGTTACCACGGCACACAGGCGCTGCGCCTCATCCATTATATGCGTACACAACAAAATGGTCACGCCGGCAGCGTTCATTCTCTTGAGCGTTTCATAAATATGATTGCGGCTCTGTGGATCGACACCTACAGTGGGTTCATCCAGCAATAAAAGCCTGGGTGAATGCATCAGAGCGACAGCGAGATTAAGACGGCGCAGCATGCCGCCGGAGTAAGTGGAAACTCTTTTTTTCGCGTAAGATAAAAGACCCGTTTCCTCCAGGACTTCCCCGGAACGCTGTTTTATTTTATCATCAGACAGGCCGGCCATGACACCGAAGACACGCAGGTTTTCCAGCGCGGTAAGCGTTGTGTATACAGATATGGGCTGTGGCGCGTAACCGATATTACTCAGGACATCCTTGTCCGAATTTTTACGCCCGAAAATAGCCACCTCGCCCTTATAATTTCTCATCTGCCCGGTAATTAAACGCATCAACGTTGTTTTTCCCGCGCCGTTGGGCCCTAAAAGCGCGTGAAACCGGCCGCTTTCCACGGTCATGGAAAAATCACGCAAAGCATATTCTTGCGTTTTCCCTACGGATTTCCCCGGTTGGTCATTATACGAAAATGTTATATTGGAAATTTCCAGCGCTTTCATGCCTTGAGTTTCCTTGCCACTTTATCCAAGTTTTTAAAAAGCTGTTCTTCGCGCCCCGCGCAAATCAGCATCAGCCCGCCGGCCTTGGCGAAATTATCTTCGCTCTGTCCCCTGTTTTTCACAATACGCGCGGAAACAACGGCAAATTCACGCCAGATGTCGCCGATGGCCGTCATCTCTTGGGATAACCGGGCTAATTCATCCGAAGCGAAAATCTCGGCGGCTTCCTGTAAAAAAGCGGCATACATAAACCTGAACCCCGCGCCGCCTGTCCCCACTTCTTCCTGCATCCGCACCACATTGGCCAGGCGACGGCAGGCTTCCTTTACACCTAGTTTGTCCGGACTTTTGACGATACTCTTTGCCAAATATCTCATCCCTCTTATTCCGACAAAGGGAAAGGGTATTCTCAGCATCATATTGCAGGAATCCTTCATCCCTTCAATGCACGCTCGCCGGAAATCGGGGTTATCCGAAACAGTCTTGGCGTAATACATGAATCCCTTCGGCTCGAGCGGCCCTTTGGCGAAACGGGCTCTTTCCAAATCTTCGGCCGGGCAGTCCACCGGATGGTCCAGAACCGGATCGCTGATGCGAAATCCGTCTTCAATTTCACGCAAAACAATTATATTGTGGCCGTTGAACTGAAAACGAAAACGCTCGGGAAAATAACTAAGCCAGTAAATATTTGTCGTTAAACCGACAATGTGACTTTCCTGAAGCGCGCTTCTCAGCGCCGCCATGCCTTTTTTCCGGTTGCGGTATTTTTTGGTAAAAAATTTCCCTCCCAGGCGTTTGGCGACTTTGGGAAAAAGGGTTCTGGGCCGGGAGCGAAACGTGGTAATGGGCAGCCCTACCCATTTAACAAAAGGGAAATGACCAAAAAAAATGCCGCTGCCGATGCCGAAAACCATGGCTTCGGAAACGTCCACGCCTTTATCCCTGAACAGGGCGGAGGTAACACCGCTTTCACAATGCGCCGCATGTTGATGAATAAAAGGTTTACTGCTGACTGTTATTTCTGCTTTCATTTAAAGCTTTCGTCCTTTCTCTACTGTATTTTTCGGCACAGTTTTCAGTTCTTCCAAACTTAAGGCCAACGCCTGCGCGTAACGCGCCAGCACAGAATCTCCGAGCTTGGCAAATATTTCGGGGCGAAAATGCCTTTTTACCCGAAAAACGGCAATACCTGCCGTTTTTCCCAAAATAGAGGGGTTCATCTGGCGGTTCTCCATATGATAACAAAGCGGGCTTTTAAAACCAGCAAGCGCCGCCTGTCTGGTTTCTTCCAGCTGCGCGGCCAATTCTTCAACAGCCAGGCTGTTGACAACGGCTTCATCGTTCCAGCCGGTACTGGTCACAACGACATACTTTCCTTCGTCGTTGAGCGCGTAACAGGCGCGTTTTTCTCCTTCATAATATGTAATGTCCTGCGGCACTTCCTTAACTTTCATAATCTGACCTCATCTTATCCTTGCAAACGATAAATAAATATGTCTTCTTACACTAAATATTACCGCAAAACAAAGAAATTAAGGCGCGCTAATTGCTCAGTAATTGTTTTTGTTGATTTTTCCCCCTAAAAAAGGCTCGAAATGATGCCACTCAAAGGGATGAGCCCGAACATAAGCCGCCAGTTCATCGGCATACGCCTGCGCCGAAGCCTCAACCTCTTTCTTTCTTAGCTCACGCGTCGAGGCGATAACATAACGACCCTTAGATACTTTTACATGATATTTGCCGAAAGCTTTTTCATATACAAAAAAAGTCATCAACGGCGCGCCGGTCATTAACGCGAACAAGTGAGGCGTATCCGGCAACCTGACTTCATGCCCCAAAAATTCCACGGTGACAAAACTCTGATTGCCCCAGAGCCTGTCGCCGGTCATGAAAACAATACCGCCTTCGCGCAAAAAATTTATTCCTTCGAGCAGGGCAAAAGGAGATTTTTCGTTTTCCTCGGTGGTTACTATTCTGATGCCGCTTTCGGCCATTTTTCCCTTGTGAATTTTTTCCACCTGTTCTTTATGCTTTGCTTTGGCGCCCAGATAAAGCATAATCGGCATTCCTTTATGCTTAAGCCTTTGCGCCGCTAATTCCCAATTGCCTACATGCGACATCACCACTACCGCGCCTGTTTTCTTTTCCACCGCTTCATCCAGGTGCTCCTGGCCTTCTCTGATAAATTCAATCTCATCTTCCCTGAAGTGAATGAATCTGTGCACATAGACATTGGTAAAATTGTGATACTGCATCCAGGCGCAGCATAAATGATAAAAAAACCCTCTGCCGGCAAAAAGCGCGCGGTAGAATTTAATACTTTGCGCCACACGCGCCGGAAAAAGAAAAAAATAACCGGTGGCGATAAACCAGGAAAAAGTGCGGAAAAACCACACTCCCCATTTACGGGAAAAGTAAGCAGCAAGATAGTAAGATAATTTTTTCATCTCAATATTTAATCTTTATGAATTTTGTAGTCTCTTCTTAAACTGGCTTCTTCCCGACAAACCATTTTTCTTCAACACCCTCCGTTGGCGAAGAGTTAAGAAAGACATCAAATCCGGCGGCTTTCATAAAATCAACTATTTCCGATTCATCCCTGAATCTGTTTGGCGCGCGGGTTATTTTTAATCTGATTATTTCCATCCAGCGCTTCCAGGGAGCTCTTCTTTCGGATGGAATGGTCGTCCGAATCAACAGCGTGCCGCCTTTTTCCAGTTTCTCATAAATACGCCCGAGCGCACGCCTTACCTCATTATCGTTAATGAGATGCAGCATATCCAGCATCAGGACGTAATCGACATTACCATCAACCGCGGGCAAATCGGGAGACCTCCCCACTTCCACCGTGCCGCGCTTGCCAATCACGCGCGAAGCAATCAAGACACGCTCTTCATCCGGCTCCAAGCCATAAACCCTGGCTTCCGGATAAACTTCCAAAAGCCACACGGCGGGAACTCCGTAGCCGCAGCCGATGTCAATAATTTTACGCGGATTTTTCACGTATTTATCCAACTCGGAAAACATCGGGTCCAGCATCATTTTAAAACGCGCGAAAATCCGCGGATAGCCGGGCAGGTGCCGGTAGCGAAAAATCGCGCGGCGGAAATGTTCCTTTGATCCCGGCAAAACAGCGCCTGTGGGATACACGACCGGCGCGAATATTTTTTTCATCATGGAAGGCAAGATAAAAAAAGTGCCGATGAATGAATAAGTTATGCCAAAAAAAGAAGTCAACCCGATACTGCGCAATAAATTGTGCTGGGCAAGGGCCAAAACGCCAAAACCAATCAGCGTGGTCGATGCCGCCATGAACATGGCCAGCTTTATCGTGTCTATGGCCGGATGGTCATTATCCGGATAGCGCTGATAATTGCAAACATAGTAAATAGCGTAGTCAATTCCCATTCCCATAATGACAATCCACAGCATTATGCTGGGAATGTCCAGCGGATGGCCGATAAGTTTGAGCGTGCCCAGAGTCGCCACCAGCGCGAAGGATATCGGAGTAAGCACCGCCAGCGATAAATGCCAATCCAGATGAAATAAAAAGACGACCAACACAATACCGATGCTTATTATCAGGGCGATTTCTATGAAAATGCTTTTCAGAAAATCCCCCAGCCTCTTATTGAATAAATCAACATCAAATACCTTGGCTATATTCGCGGAAGCCAGCCGCGTGTAGAATTTTTCACCGTCGTAATTTTTCCCGGTATTGAGCATGCTTAGCTGCGTGTAGCCGCCGGGCTTTTTCGCAATCCCCATCATTTCAAAATACTGGGCGGGAATTTCCGCGGAACCGGAATATTCGCTCTTTATTATTTCCCAAAACGGTTCAAATGCTCCGGGCACGAAACCAAATTCCCGCGCCGCCGCATCGACATCTCGTTTCAGGCGCGCCAGACGCTCATCGTGCCAGAAACCGCGCCAGGCTTCGTAATTGCTCTGTCTCTTGTGCTCCGACGGAAACAATACCGCAGGAAGAAACATATCTGAGAGAACCTCCGCCTCCAAATCCGCGGACAGAAATTCCATCAATTCATCGTTTTTCTTCTGCAGCTGTGCCATGCTTGCCGCTTCCAAAAAAATGTAACACTTTCCGGAAAAATCACCCCAGGTCTTTTGCAATTTTTCTTCGGCGGCAATGGTTTGGGGCTTCATGGAATTCATCGCGCTGATATCGACATGAAACAGGGGCTTGGCAAAAAACAACATAAAGGCCGCAAAAATTATTACCGTGACAACCTTCCACCTGGCCGGTGCAGCAATTTTTCTTACCGCTTTCATCAACACCGGATTTGTCTGGCGGCCCGACGGAGGCATATAAGGAAAAATTTTGGGGAAAATAAAGTGAACGAAAAGAAGAGCAAAAGTCGCGCCCAGCGCCGCGAACACGCCGATCTCCGCCAGAATTTTGAAATCGCTGATCAGCAGAAGCAAAAAAGCGCCCAGCGTGGTCAGCACGGACAAAAGTTCCGCCGACCATAGCTGCCGCGCCACGCGCTTGCCGTAAGTTTCTTCCGCGCGGTCAAGAAACAGCAGATAGGTCAGCGCCAAATCCACAGTAAAAGCCATAATCGCCCCGCCGAAACCAATCGCCAGCATGGAGACGGACTCAAATAAAAAAGAGCAGATGAATAACGCGGTAATCGCTCCTACCACCGAAGGCAGCAGAGCCAAAAGGCCGATTAAAGGACGCGGAAAAGTAAAAATGAGCAGCAAGGCTATCCCGATAGTCGTCAGCATAATCGCCAGCCTGGTGTCGCGCTTGGCAATGCTCTCATTATCCAGCGCCGCGCGATAAGCTCCGCCGGCATTAATGGAATAATTGCCGCGCGGCAACTCAGGATGTGATTGCAGCTGCCGCTCAATGTCGCTTAACAATTCCTGGATTTTTACCGCCTTTTTCGTGTCCGTGCCGGAACCGTCGATATGTGCGATAATCAAAGCGTGCCGGCCGTCAGCCGAAATTAACTGTCCCTGATAAAATTGCGCTTTATCCGAGGGAAGCAGGGCGGACATCCGCTGAAGGATGATTCCGGAAAATCCCAGCGGATCTTTGGCAATCATCTCCGCCCGCCCGATGCCCTCGAGATGTTCCAGCGAGCGCCTGGTTTCGGCAAACGTATCGCGAATATTTTCTGTTTCCAACAGCGGTTTTATTTTTTCATCAAGCTCCCCGGCGCCAAACAAAACGGGCAGATTTTCCATCACATAAGAAACAAGCCCGGCAAAATGTTGCGCGTCATCACCGAGTCCTGTTTTTATGAAATAACCGCTCTGGTCGAGTTTAGTCTCAACTATTTGCGCCGCCCGGACAAGGCCCTCCCGGCTTGCGCCGTCGAACTCAACGTCCACGAATATTTTATCCTGAATGGGCAGATGCCTGATGATTTGCCGCGCGTCGGCCAGAACCGGATCGGCCTGCGGCATAGATTCCAAAATATCCGTTTCAATGTTCAGATGGCCTGATTCCCAGACAAAGAAAAGCGTGACAACCAAAAGCACAATCAGAACAATCGGCCATCTTATTTGATATTTACGCTTCGACATACAGACCCGCAAACTGTTGTATTTTTATATGTTTTATCCTTTTATTCATAAAACATATTTCGGCTGCCCTGACAAGATAAAACCTTCCTTACCTCAGTCGCTCGCGAAACATCTTCAGTTATTTTATGGAAAAAATCCGGGTAAAAATCAGACGGGTAAAAGTTGAGGAATTGCGCATAAAATCAACAAAGGGGCGAAAATGCGATATCCGGGCGCCGCCGGGATTGTAGTTAACACGGATTGGCGCCTCTATAACCGGTATGCCTTTTCTTGCGGCCAGCACAAGAATTTCCACTTCAAACTGAAAGCGCCGCGCTTTTGTTCCCAGATTAATCGCTTCCGGCAGAGGATATATACGCATGCCGCTTTGAGAATCGGAAAGAACACCGCCGCCGGAGGCCCAAACCCAAAAATTGGAAAATTTCCGGCCAAATCGGCTGGTCCATGGAACATGCTCGCCTGCCATTCCTTCCCTTTTACCGACAAGAATCGGCCTGATTTCTCCAGGAATCGCGGCGATAAGCTTTTCTGCGTCCCGCGGGTAGTGCTGGCCATCGGCATCTATGGTAATCGCCCAGTCAGCTGTTGGGGCCGCGGCAGCAAAACCGGATAAGATTGCCGCGCCCTTACCGATGTTTTTTTCGTGATTAACAACATTTATGCCCGCAATACGGGCGAGGCGTTCCGCCGTATCATCGGTTGAACCGTCGTTGACAACAAATACGGGTAAGTCCAACTCCAGCGCCTGACAAACAACATCCGCCACCGTCGCGCCGTGATTATAAACCGGGATGACAAAAGCGAATCGTTTCCTCTTTTTTGGGAACGGCGAGGATTGCCTGCGTGAGCCGCTCACGGTTAATCCATCTCCGGCAAAAACGCCACCGCCCATGTCCCCGGCCCCATGTGCGCACCGGAGGTCAAAGACAAGGGCTGCAAAATGATTTCCGCCCGCGGATAGTTCTCTTCAAAAATCTTTTTGACCGTGTTTTTTACCCAATCGAAATTATCCGAATATTCCAGCATGATGAAAGCAGGAGAATCTTTTTTCAGCGTCGCGGCGAGTTTTTCCCGCGCCATTTTCACCTGGTCAGCCTGGTTTCTTACCACGCCGACTTTCTTCGCGCCCTCCGGCTGCGGAGAAATTACCGGCTTCATTTTCAACATATCGCCGAAAAAAGCGCTGGTTTTGGAAAGCCTGCCTCCCGCGGCCAGATATTGAAGCTTGTCGAGAAAAACATATTCTTCGCAAGTCTGGATAGCTTTTCGCGCGAAAGCGAATGTTTTTTCCATATCGCCGGTTTTAGCCAAATAGCGGTTCGTGGCCAGGGCAATAGTCCCTAATCTTCCTGATGCCGCGCCGGTATCAATAACCAAAATCCTGTTTTCCAAATCGTGCTGTTTTTTCCATGCCATGACAACATCATAGTTTCCGGTGAACACGGAACCGACACACAAGTATAACACTTTTTCAAAGCGCGACAAAACAGCTTCGTAAAACTGATGCCTCTCATAGGTCGAGGCCTGCGAGGTTGACACTTTAAGTCCGCGGCTCATCGCGCCATAAAGTTCTTCCGGATAAAAATAAGTTTCCGGCATGCATTTATCGCCGACGGTAAGATAGCTGTTAAGCAGAGTAATGCCGTACTTCTTCGCGTCGGAACGCGTCACGGAACCGGCGGCATCGGTCATAATGTGAAGTTTTTGACCGGCCTGGGCGTTCATGAATTCCTTTATCTGGAAAGCCAGGTTATCCTCCTCCCAATTCAGCATGCCGCCCAGCTTCTCAATTTTTTCTTTGACCTTTTCCCTGTCTTCCGTGTGCAGGTGTATTTTATAAACATCACCTTCCGGAATTATTACCGCGCTATCCTCGACCTGGGTGATTTTTGCCAGTTCTTCCGGCGAAGAGCCCTGCGCTTTGACGACAAAATCCACGCAATAGCCGCTTTCCGCCTCTTCGCTAAACGAAGATGAGATGCGCAAAGAGTCTTTGAATATTTGTGTCAGCGGTCGATAACTTTCCGTAACATCCGCCAGCGCGTGGAAAAAACCTTCAAAGAAAATATACATACCCAAAGCGCCGGCATCAATGACGTTCGCCTGTTTTAACTTAGGCAGTAATTCCTTGGTCTCATGAACCGCCTTTTCCAGGCGTCCGATAATTTCTTTGGCTTTTTCTTTATCCACCACATGACCATTAGAAGACAAGGCTTCGGCAAGAGCGTCAAATAAAGTGAGCATCGTTCCCGAACAGGGATCCGAAACTGCTTTCCATGCCCGTGCTCTTCCTTCTTCGGCGAGTTTGGCCAGATCGGACGCGGATTGCGCCATGTAAAAAGCCGAAAAAAACCTAGAGGCGATATTGCCGGAATTGCCTCTTGCCAAAAACAAAAGCTGTTCGACGACTTTTGTTTTTTCTTTTTCTGTCGCGCGCAGCGGGTAAAGACTTATGGAAAGGTTGCGGCCGGTGTCGCCGTCGGCGATGGGAAAAACATTTATGGAATCGAGCAAATCCGCCCATGCGGCAACTCTCTCCACTCCGCTCACAAAAGAATCCTGCAATTTTTTATCCATCTAAAACCCCATTTTTTCACGAATTTCATCCGGTATACTAAACAGAGTCTCCTCCTGAGGCATCTGAACAGCAACCTGTTCTGTTCTTCCGCGGGCGCAAACCCTGCCGTCAGCTACCGTTCTTATTTCAAAATCAACGACAATTTTGATATTGATATCAACGAGAGTGGCTTTGCAGATTATTTCATCGCGGTGACGCAGAGGAAAAATATGCTTGGTTGATGACCTGATAATGGGAAATATAATTTTTTCCCGCTCATAGTAGGAATAAAGGTCAACACCATAATGATTAAAAAGCCCCGCGCGGGCAATTTCAAAATAATTAAGATAATTGCCGTGCCAGACTATCTGCATGGGATCCAGATCAAAAAAAGGCACGCTGATTTTAACTTCAAAGCTTTTCGTCTCTTTTTTCATTTTTTATATCCTGAAAAAATCAGTGTATCTTACCGCCGAACACATTTTTTCGATGTCTTTATCCAGTGGGCGATCTTCGGCCAGCGGCGCGCTGATCAGCCCGATTTCCCTGGCGGCTTTTGCCAAAAGCGGCCGGGCGTCGATATTATTTCGCAGATGACAGGCCTGTGCCGCCGCCAGAAGATGGATGGATACGACCCGTTCCGTCAGTGTACAAACCCTTTCCGCGTCTCTGGCCGCAATAGTGCCCATGCTGACCTTGTCCTGGTTATGCGATTCGGTCGAGCGGGAAAATGATGCCGCAGGCATGGTAAGCTTCAATGCTTCCGCGGCCAGCGCCGAAGAAGACAGCGACATGGCTTTGAATCCGTGATATAAGCCGTTGGTCTTATCCGTAATGCCAACCAGGTCTCCCGGCAATCCCCGGTTAAAACTCGGGTGCAGAAGCAGCATAACCTGGCGGTCGCACATATCGGCAATTGATGCCAGCGCGGCTTTCAGTCCGTCCATCGCAAAGGCGATATGTCCGCCGTAAAAATTTCCTCCCATTAAGACCTGGCCGGTTGCCGGGTCAAAAATAGGATTATCATTGGAGCTGTTTGCTTCAATCTCCACCCACTTTTTTATCCAGACAATCGCGTCACACAGCACACCCATAACCTGCGGTGAACAGCGCAGTGAATAAGGATCCTGCAGCGCCTCCAGCGAGTCGTCCTCCAGCTCTCGCGCGGAAACTTTTGCTTTCAGCAGATGAGATATTTTACCGGCAACATAAGCCTGTCCCGCGAACGGCTTGGCCTCAGAAATAACCGGATGATAATGATGCGCGTTTCCTTTTATAGCATGCACGCTCAAAGCCGTGGCATAAACAGCAGCGGACAATATCCGCTGGGCTCTTTCCACATTCATCACGGCTATTCCCGTCATTGTCGTTGTCCCGTTGACCATGGAAAGAGGTTCTTTGGGCAAATATTTATACGGCTTTAAACCCGCTTTTTTAATTGCCTTAGACGCGGGCATTATTTGGCCCTGATAAAAGACTTCCCGCTCGCCCGCCAGGGCAGCGGCGATATATGACATCGGTGTCAAGTCGCCGGAGGCGCCGACCGAGCCCTCGCTGGGAACCACTGGCGTTATTCTTTTATTCAAAAAATCGGCCATTTGCTTGAGCAGCCCAATTGAAACACCGGAATAACCGCGCGCCAGGCACATAATGCGACACAACATGGCTGCCCGTGTTTCCTCAATACCAATCGGCTCGCCAGTGCCGCAGCCGTGAAAGCGAAAAATATTGGTTCCGTTTTTCATGGCTATCTCCATCGGCATGCGGCGTCCGCAGGAACGGCCGTAACCGGTAGTCACGCCGTAAACAGCAACGCCGTTGCGCATCGCGTTCATAAGCATTTTTTGAGTTTTTGTCATCTTGCTGACAAAACGGCTGCTCTTGCTGATATCGACACGCACCCCGTCGCGCGCGACGGCGATAATATCTTCGATGCTGACATGTCCGCCGTCAATAACCACGGCAGCATTTGATTTTCCTTTTTTCATTTATACTGAATTTCCCCCTTTTATATCGGGCGGTAATCACTCGCGCACACGCGGTTTGTAGGTTCCGTCCGCTTTTTCCTTATCCATAACCTTTTTAAGCATTTTGAACATTTTATAATTGGCCGGTTCTTCCTCGTAAAATTTATCCCAGCAATAGTAATACATTTCCTGCAGTTTTTCCGGCGTCATCATTTTGGGCTGAAAAACCACCTTGCCGCAGGTGTAATCATTCCAATCGTAGGAAAAAATTCTTCTGGCTTCATGCAAATCATCAAATGTCTTGGTGTGCGGGAAAGGCGTCAGAATGGTGAATTCCGCCATATCCAGTTCGATATCCAGCAAAAAATCCATCCATTTTTTTATATAGTCCTCGGTGTGGTAATCCAGGCCCAGCAGAATGCTTCCTTCCACGGCAATGCCGTAATCGTGATAGCGTTTGACGCGCTCGCGGATAAAATCGGATGAATCAAAAATCGCCTGATAAACAAACCACGCGCCCGCCTGCGCCGCCAGATCCAGCACCTTATCGTCGTTTTCAATGGGATGGCAGCACCATTTCTTTTTCAACGGAATCATCTCTTTAAAAAGACCAATTTCCCAATCTTTGTCCTGTGCCAGGGAATTATCGACGATGAAAAGGCGGTTGTTGTCGATGCTGGCCATTTCCTCAACCACCTTGTCGTATGGACGAGGGCGGAATTTTCTGCCGCCCAGAAAACGCACGGCGCAGGGATAGCAGTTGAAACGGCACCCTCGCGAGGCATGCACCAAATCGACCATCTGCACGCCACGATAATTATACATGTCCCTTTTTAAAATACTGCGCCGGGCTGTTCCCACGTTTTCAATCGGCGGAAAATCGTGCATGTAATCGTAGACTTTTTTCAGCCTGTTTTGCTTAAAATCTTCAAAAACCTGCTCCAGCCTTCCCTCGACTTCTCCCAAAAAAACGGAGTCGGCGTGTTCTTGCATCTCTTCGGCGTGCAGCATCGTGGCGATACCGCCGAAAATCACCTTGATTCCTTTTTTGCGGAAAATAGCGGCAATCTCCCAGCCGCGCTTAATCTGCGCGGTCAGCATCATCGAAATGCCGACAAAATCAACGGCATCATCAAAATTTATTTCCTGCACGTTTTCGTCAATAAAATCCACGTCAACGTGATCCGGCAGAGCCGCGGCCATAACCACCGGTCCGTGCGGCGGCAGCGTGAATCTTGTTTGCCTGTCCAGTTTTTCCCATATGGGATAAATCAATTTAAATTTCATTTCTCCTCTTTAATATATTTACTTTAATATTTCTCTACCCACAATCATTTTCATTATTTCGTTTGAACCGGCCAGAATTCGCGTGACCCGGATATCGCGCCAGGCGCGGGCAATAGGGAACTCCTCGCAATAACCATAACCGCCGAAAAGCTGCAGACAGCGGTCCGCCACGCGACAAGCCATTTCGGTAATCCAGAATTTCGACATGGAAACATCAGTAACTACCGTATTTTTCTGCCAATGCTCCACAATTAATTTATCAATAAAAGTGCGGCCAATTTTTACCTCCGCGGCCATTTCTGCCAGCGCAAACTGCGTGTTCTGATAAGCACTTAAAGTCTTGCCAAAAACTTCCCGCTGGCGGCAGTAACGTATAGTTTCCTCCAGCATGAACTCAGCAGCTGTTTGCGCGCCCAGTGTGCAAATCAAGCGTTCCTGCTGTAAATTAGTCATCAATTTTTTAAAACCTGTTCCCTTTTCACCCAAACGGTTTCCTTTGGGAATGCGACAATCGGTAAAGAAAATTTCCGCCGTATCCTGGCTGCGCCAGCCGATTTTTTTCAACTTTTTCCCTTTTTGAAAACCTGGCGTCCCCGCATCCACCAGAAACAAATCCACGGCGGCATGAGGATTAATTTCTTTCGGATCTTTGGCCGCGACAATCACCAGATCGCAGTTAATGCCGTTGCTGATGAAAGTTTTCTGCCCGTTGAGAATAAAATAATTTCCATCCGCGACCGCAGTTGTCTTTATTCCCGCCACGTCAGAGCCGGCCTGCGGCTCCGACATCGCAATGGCCGTAAGTATTTCCCCGCTGACGCAACCGGGCAGATATTTTATCTTCTGCCCCTCGGTGGCAAATTGCACTATATAAGGCACGACCACATCGCTGTGCAGGCGCGCGGACAGGCCGTAAAAATTAGCCCGGGCCATCTCTTCTATCAGAATTGCGGAAAAAAGAAAATCCGCTCCCTGCCCGCCGTATTCGGCGGGAACGGCAGTGCACAGATAACCTTGCGCGCCGAGTTTCTTCCACGCCCAACGCGGCACAATGCCGTCTTCTTCCCATTCTTCTATGTGCGGAAGGACTTCTTTGGCCAGAAACCGGCTGAAGCCTTCGCGAAAAATTATGTGTTCTTCCTGGTAAGGGACTATTTCCATTTCAAATCATTCATCTCAAACAAAATATAAAAAAAAGAAAAAACAGGATACGCCTAGGAGGAAATTTCTTCAAGACGTTTTTTCAAAATTCTTTTCAATACCTTTCCCGATTGATTACGGGGAAAATCTTTAACGAAGATTATCTTCCTGGGAATTTTATAATAAGCAATTTTATCAGACAGGGAAGCTATTATTTCATTCTCGGAAAGCTGTTGTTCTTTTTTCAAAATTACATAGGCCGCCACTACTTCTCCTCTTTTTTTATCCGGCATTCCGACTACTGCCGCTTCCTTAACCTGGGGCAGCGACTGGATCGCCCGTTCCACTTCCGCCGGATAAATATTCTCGCCGGACGAAATAATCATCTCCACTTTTCTACCTACAATATAAATAAAACCGTCATCATCGCGCATCCCCATATCGCCGGTATGGAACCAGTTGTTTTTCAAAGCGGAAAC
>DSAV01000070.1 GCA_011046295.1 Deltaproteobacteria bacterium
CTGATAATATCTTCCAGAACCTTGTAGTCCTCGCGCTCCGCCATGATAACCAAAGCATTGGTGGCTTTATCCGGAACCACCTGAACATTACGGGATACAACCGGAGCGGCCGCGCGCGGAGCCGGGGCTCCCGGAGCCGCGGGCGCGGCAACCGCCGAT
The DNA here is from genome assembly GCA_011046295.1 of Deltaproteobacteria bacterium. GTDB lineage: Bacteria > Desulfobacterota > Syntrophia > Syntrophales > Smithellaceae > UBA4810. Next base: position 160 of record DSAV01000070.1, read on the forward strand.
GCTTCCTGAACAATGCTCATGAGTACCTTGGCCAAATCTTCGGCCACGCTGTTTTGCAAACGATAAACCTGGATGTTGGATTCGCCGCGCGGCAAATCTTTATCCATAAAATCAATCAGACGGCGCAGATTCTCCGTATCGGAAATGCTGGCCAGCAAAATTACCGAATTTGTGCGCGAATCGGGAACAATTCTCACCGACGCTGCCTGGGGACGGCGCTGCTGATAAATCGCGGTAAGTGATTTTACCACCTCTGCAGCGGAAGCGTTGCGCAAGGGGATGTAAGATATCTGGTCTCCCGCTCCTTCTACATCAAGCGCGCTGACAATCTCCTGAAGGCGGCGCACATTGGAAAGATAATCGGTAATTATCAGCATGCCCGCCGGAGGATAAGAGAGTACCGAACTTGTTCTGGGAACAATCGGATCAAGCACGCGCTTTACCTCGTCAGGATTGGCGCGCTCCAGAGATATTATCTGGGTAATTATTCTGTCATCAGGCTCGCCAGCTCCTTTTTTTATCCTTGTCTCCACGCTTTTTTCCCGCGCCGAAACAGCGGGAACTATTTTTATCATGTCTCCCACAGGCACAGTCGCGAAACCATTAACTTCCAGAACGGATAAGAAAACTTTATACACGTCCTTCAGGGGAATCTTCCTGGGTGAAATTATCGTCGCCTTGCCTCTGACCTTATCATCGATAATAAAATTTTTGCCAGTGAGTTCGCTGATGAACCTTATGAAGACGGCTATATCCACATCATCAAAATCTATGGTCACGTATTGTTCAGGGGGCTTTTCTTTCGCCCTGGCCGGCGGCGCCCGTTTTACCGCCGGACGCGCCGCGGACTTCTCCGGCTTCGGGGTTTTAACTTCGGGCCGGACTACCTCAGTTTTTTGCGCATCTTCTTTAACTTCCGGAACATCCTTGGTGACAGGCGGTAAATCCGCTGCTTTTTGTTCTGGCGGACGCGGAGAATCACCAACAACATCCTGCTGGGGCAGGGGCGGTTCCAAAACGGGAGAAGCAGCTTTTTGCTCCCGCGCATCCGCCTGTGGCAGAGGTTGGGCGTCCACTGGTGGAGTTTGAGCATCAGAATTTATTGTGCCCGGGTCAGGAGAAATTTGTTTTGATGGTGAAACAGGCGATGCCGGTACCACGTCAATAACTTTCTTGGTTTTCTCCGTAGAAGTTTTTGAATCCTTTTCCTGCTGTTGTTTGCGCGGTTTCGTATCTTTCGTCGCCGGCTGACTTTCAGAAATAGTCTTTTCCGTTTCATCCATATCGGCAATTCTGGCCGCGAAGGCATAGTCTGCAACACAAAATAATAAAATCAGCACAGCCACGCCGCATAAAAAAGCGAATAATTTAATTTGTAATTTTTGTTGCTTCATTTTAATTTCTCTTTGTGTTTATCAGACTAACAAATTCCGGTAAATCATGTAAAAATTTTAAATCTTTATCGTTCTTTGCCCACAGTTTTACCTGCGGATCAAATTCTATGGCGTTTTTCAGATAAAACAAGCTTTTGTCCATCTCTTTTTTTTGCGCATACAGACAAGCCAGGTTATAATGAGCGTCTACATACCTGCTCTTTATATTAAGGGCTTTGTTAAAAGAGGCCTGCGCATTTTTATAATCTTTCTGTTTCATATAGATTACGCCAAGGTTGTTCAACGCGCTCACGTTTTTTGGGTCGATTCCGAGAACTTCTTTATAGAGCCTGCGGGCATCGTCTAGTTTTCCTTCGCGGTGTTGCCGCAGGGCTTGCGCGTATATTACCTTGGCATCACCCCTTTGTTTAGTCACCTTCTGCTGCACCGGCACTATGCGTTTTTTTAACGGTTCGGTTTCTTTTTTGGCCGATTCCGGTTTTTGGGCTACTGACGGCTTTTGCGGCCAATCAACAGTATAAGACACACCCTGAACCCTTTTACTATCCAGGCTGTTTAAAAACAAAATCATTGCCCCGGCAAAGCAAAAAACAATCAGTATCCCCACCAGCGACAACAACTTCCGGGAACGCTGAGGCTTCTTTACGGAAGCGTTAACCAGATGAGTATAAGCCTCGTAAGGGGAGCCTTTTTCTTTTTGCAGCCTGCGTAAAGCGTCGTTTATGTAGCTCATAAGACCTTCTTCGTCAAGGACATACGGCAGCAGCTATGCGGTCAGCCGCGCCCATGCTTTTCTCCAGCCATTCATGGTTTTTTGGAAATAACCTTCTCCGATATCCGAAACTGCCAGCTTGATGATTTTATAATTAATTTTACTGACGTTCTTTGTGTAAGCAATCAATAGAGCCCGGTCACACAAAGCGTTTATCCTGCGCGGTATGCCTTCAGAAAAATTGTAAATAAGGCTTATCGCCGGCGAAGTGAACTTCAGCGGGCCTGGCCCGTGCGCGATTTTCAGCCGGTGCTCAATGTAATCGCGCACCTCTCGCGGCGAGAGAGCAGCAAGGGAATATCTGACCGTGATTCTTTCGTTGAGCTGCCGCAGCGCCGGGAGCATCAGCGTTGCGCTGATTTCGGGCTGCCCGATTAAAATTATCTGGAGAAGTTTTTCTTGTTCCGTTTCCAGATTGGAAAGCATTCTTAACTGCTCCAGAACGCCGTGGGATAAATTCTGCGCCTCATCAATTAAAAGCACCGCGGTTTTTCCCGCCGCGTAATTTTTCAACAAAAATTTGTTTAGCGAATCAATATAAGCTTTTTTTGTCCTGGAGTTCTTCCTTGGCCTGATACGGAATTCAGCAAGTATTGTCTCGAGTAAATCCATCTCGGAAATAGCCGTGTTGAAAATCAGAGCTGTTTCCACAGAATCATCCAGCGAATTGAGCAGGCTGCGGCAGATGGTTGTCTTTCCCAAACCGATAGCGCCGGAAAGCAAAACAAATCCTTTTTTTTCCTTAATGCCGTAAACGAGGCAGTTAAGCGCGTCGCGGTGGTGCTCGCTCAAAAACAAATAACGCGGCTCCGGCGACAAATTAAAGGGATTCTCTTTCAAGCCAAAATGCTCGGCGTACATTCTAAATTATCTCTCCTTCTGATATCAGTGAAAAGAATAATTAATTGTTTCAATCTTTCCCTGTCTTTTGAGGTTCAAGACGACATTTCCTCCCGACTGCATTATATTAACCAGTTCCATAACATCATCCGCGCTTTGCATGCGCTGGCTATTTACGTCGATTATTATATCTCCGTTTCTCAGACCAAGCTGCTGGTAAAGGCTTCCCGGTTTGATTTCGGAAATTATAAAACCCTCCTGCGTCCCCTCCTCGAAATAGGGAAGCACTTTTGCTTGTGTCATAATCGCCTGTAAATCCTGAAGTTTTTCCGTTACTGCCGACTTGCTCATGGAAACCTGCTGACGGCGCACGTCGGGGCGCGGTCTGCGCGAGGCTACGGAAGCGGGGGAACGAGATAACAGCGGCGCCTGAGGAGCGTGTTTTATGGTCAAAGTCACCTCCCTGCCCCCTCTCATTATCGTAGCGCTGTTGCGTGAAATTTTAAGCAGCCTCGAGGAACCGATCGTGTCTCCCACGCGATAAAGGCGCTGTTTTTTGCTGGCGCGTTCTTCAATGATAATAAAACCAAATTCATCGCCTCCGGCTATCGTTCCTTTCAAATCAAACTCCGCTATTTCTTCTCCTGCGGGCATATACGCGCCCGGCGAACCGCCGGTTTGGCGCAGCGTTGTTTGAAACAGGTTGCGCTGCGTGATTACGCCGTAATTTTGCAGGGGCTCCCTGCCCGCTGCCTCTAAGGGCTGCCTGGTTTCATAAACGCGCTGAAGAGGCGTGGCGCTGCTGATAGCAGCTAAGCTTAGCACTTTATAAAAGGTGTTTACTGATAAATAGGATAAAATGGTAATCGCCGCCAAAATAAACACTATCCATAATTTGGCGAGATTGGCCGAAGGATTGGCAATAAAATCCCTTCCCTTCTCCAGCCAATTATTAAAAATTTCCTCAATTTTATTCAGCATAACCTTCAGCATCAGATATATTTGAAAACCGGATTGGACACTGTGCCGCCAATCGTCACTTTCATTGTTATCGTGTCCTTTCCCAGCAATTCTATGGTGCCGTTCAAATTAAGCCGGCTGCCTTGAAAGTTGTTTGTCGCCGGGATTATATTTCCGCTTAAGAAACAATTTAGCCTCTGCCCGTATATTTCGAGCCTTTCCAGTTTTATATCTCCTGAACTGAAGCTCGCGCGTATTTCGCCTTTATCAAAATCAATTTTATCTATTCCCAAAAAAGGCTCCGCCAGAGAATACGTCCCTTCGTCCAAAAACACTTGCACGTCTCCCGCGGTTATTCTTCCGGAAGCCTCAGCGCTATAATTTATTGCCCCGCTTGCCTTGCCGGTTAGATCATCTCCCAATTCCTTTCTGACTAAAGAAATTCTCCGCACATCTATGTTTTTAAAATTCAATTTCATCTCCGCGGGCGGGTACGGACGATTAAGAGAAAACACGCCCACGTTTCCGCCGAAACTGCCGCCGTACGCCTTTCCCTTCAAACCTATATAGGTGAGCTTGCGAAAAAAACTTGATAAGGCAATCTGCGCTTTGAGCACCTCGCCCTGGAAAAGAACATCAGCCGGAGACGTTGTGCTCACCACAACGTTTTTCAGTTTTATGCCCAGAGGAAAAGAAAGATGCAAAGATGACGATCTTAGCGATAATTGCGACGAATTGATTGCTCTTTCCAGCCTGTTTTTCACCAGTTCGCCTGGAAACAGAAGGTATAAAAACACAACGGTTATGAATATTCCGTACAAGACAAACCACAGGGTTTTCTTCTTTAAAAGCGCCCTCATGTCAATTTCCTCTCCGGCTTGGTGTCAGAGCCACTATGGATGACACCTGCATTTGCGCGCTCAGATATTGCGGATCTTCTCTCATTTTTATCACATTAATTCTTTTGACCCTGACCAAATCTCCGGGCGATTCTACAAAATACAGAAAATCAGCAAGCTGTTTGATGGTTATTTTTTCCAGTCCTATGTCAATGAGCGCTTCTTCAAACGCGGCCGAAGGAGCCGGCTGAACCGTATTCATGTATTTGATGTTTCCTTTAACACCCGCCTGCGCCGCTTTTTTTTCCAGATAGGAAAACAGGCTGAAATCCGCCGTGCGCGAAGACATAACCTGCTTCATCGCGGCCATCCTGGAATTTTGCCTGGTAAATTCAGCATCCAGTTGGACCATTTCCTGTAACCTTAGCTGATTTGACACAACGTTGCGTTCTAACCTTGTTTTGGCTTCCGAGAAAGGGGAAATAATCACTTCAAAAAAGAACACGATGAAAACGAAGGCCGCCGCGCCTGCAACCATGTAGCGCTGTTTCTTGTCCAGTTTTTCCCAAAAAGCTTTAATCATTTAAGTTCAATCCTCAAACTAAAATCCACTTTGGCATCGTCTTTTTTCAGGCTGGTCTGGCCCATCACAACATCTTTGAAATATTCTGATTTCATAAGCTCATTGCGCGCCCGGGACACGGAATCAATGCTATCAGTCTGCCCTTTAATCAGGGCAACGCTCCCTTCATAGCTAAAATCGCTGATAACCATGTCCACGGATGAGGGAACAAGGCGCGATATTTCCTTCAATAAATCGGCTACTGCGATTTCCCGCGCTCCTTCCTGAAGGCCGAACACCTTTCTATTTTCAGCAAGTTTTGTTTTCAACTGCTGCAAAGGATCAACCATAACAGGGGCATCCGGATAATTCTTCTTGAAAATAAAGGATATTTGCTTTTTTATCACGTGCAGCCGTCTCGCCTGCAAACCAAAATCAAGAAGCTGGTTGGCTATGAACAGACATATTATCGCCGCCGCAATCATCGCCGCCCATCTCAACTGCTCCTTGGCGCTGAAGCGTTTTCTTTTGGCGGCAAACTCACCCTGACGGAAGTTTATTGATTTACGTCCGGAAAATACTCTCAATGCTGCCGCCAATGCCGTATTCATAATCTGCGACTGATATTTTTCCTTCAGGTTTTCCTCTATCTTTATTTTTCTTAAATTTGCCAGATCCAGAATACTCACAGGCGCAGAAAAATAATTCTCCAGTTCCCTGCGCACGCTCGCAAACAACGAACCGACGCCGGTTATAAGGATATCAGCCGGGTCTTTCTTCAGCGCCTGACTGATTTTCATGACTTCCACGGTATTTTTCAATTCCTGGCAGAAATTACGGCAAATATCGGCACAGCTTCCCGTGTCGGCCTCGCGGTTTGGGTCGATTAAAATCTGCCGTGCTTTCTTGCCGTCAATTTTCATTTCTTCAGCCAGCGCGCTCGTGAGCAAATCTCCTCCGAAGGCAAAAGAACGTATCTGAATCAGCGCGCCGTCTTCGTAAAATGCGGCGATTGTGCAATCATCACCAATGTCCACAACCATGCCGGACTTTTCCGGCTTACTTTCCCAAAGCGCAGAAGACAAAGACAGAGCTGTGGGAGAAATATCGACAGCAAATACTTCCGTCAGATTTTCTTCGACTGCGTTTATCAAATCCCTGATATATTTACGCGCGGCGACAGCAACCAGCAGATGGCCGGAGGGGGTTTTAAAATAATCAGCGATTATTTCATCCCTCGGCAGAAAAACAAGCGGCTCGAGTTCGAAATCCAATGCTTTTCGTATTTTACTGTCGTCGCGGAAAGGAAAATATACCTGGCGGAACATGACCTGATCAAAAGGCAGCAAAACGCAGCAGGAAACATTTTGAAAAATACTGTTTTCAGCCAATTTTTTGAGCGCATTTTCAAATCCGCCGTCCTCGCCGATATCAACGGTCTCGGCGGCAAGCACACGTCCGCCTTCAAGGCCTGAGCCGGAATACAAAACCGCCTTGATTTTTTTGGATCCGATATCCAGTCCCAATACGCTTTCCTGCATCAGTCAACTCTCCACTTGGCTATCTTGATGGATTTACCATCCCTGATAACGTTTGCGTTAATGGTCTGTTCCATTTCATTCATTTTTCCCGTCGAATAAATCTTAAAATAATTGCTGCTTACCGTCAGCGGGGCGGGAATATCCACGCCGGTAAATTCTTTATACCATTGCCAAGATGATAAATCATTATCCGCGCCGCGGCGGTATTCATCCATTTTTTTAGCCACCTCGGGCGTTATCGCCTCGGACAGCGCGCGCAAAACCATCACCGGCGCCGTATTGATGTTGATTGCCCCTTCGCCGCTATCGGTTGTAACATACGCGGACATGCCCGGTTTTTCCATCGTCCCGTTAAATATTTCCCTGGTTATGCCCTTTATCATAAGCAATTCCTCGATGCAATCGAGCGGCGCGTTTTTCGCTTCGTAGGGAGGATCCAGTGTGGAATAATAAAGGCTTTCCGCCCCCGAACCGGTAACCGCGCTGTCCTCATCAATCCAGTCTTTAATCGAATCAACAATTTCATTTACCTGGCCTTCGTCAAGCCCAAATTCCGGTTGGCGCAAAAGCCTTTGCAAGATATCCCTGACCACCGGATTGTATTCGTTTCCCTCAACAAGTTTATTCAGGGGGATCTTGCCTGCCTCGTCTTCCACTCTCACGATAAAATAACCTGCATCAAAAAGCTGGCTGGACTGCATGGACAAAGCCTCCATGTTCGCCCATTCATCACGGAGGGTTTCATATTCCTTATCAGACTCGCCAAGTAAAACAGCGGCCCCGTAAAAACCGGACTTGGCGATATACGTCAATTTGATGCCATCGCTGATATTGGCCGCGTCATAAATATCGGCGCGCAGTGAACGGTTCAACTCAATCACCAGCGCGACCAGAACGCTGACGATTAAAATAACCGTAATCAGCGCGATACCCTTATTGTCCGGCAATATCCTATTAAACATTTTCATTCCTTTGCCGGCAGGTAAATCATGGTCATAAAGCGGTACGGCCTTTCTTCATCTTTTTCATTTTTCAGGCCAAGCTCTATTTTTATTGCCGCGGGAATCTTCCCTTTCTGCCCCCCGTAATCTGACAGTGAATCCCACGAATCTGTTTCCCTGTCACCCGTTTCATAAAAAGTCAAACGATAATAATCAATGTTTTCGCAGATAACAAAACCGGCCGGCTCTCTTTTATCCAGCAGCGGCACGGCACCCGGAATATCAGCCCTTACGAGAGAAACGGTTTCTTCTCCTCTGTTCTGCCGTGCATAATAATATATGGAAGCCGGCCTTTGGGTGACCGCATTTTCGCCAAAGTCCAGGTGCGACGCCGACCAAAATGAAATTGAGTCAAAGTCGCGCCGGTCAATTCTTGCTTTTTGGGCGCGCAGGAAAAAAGCGTCTCCGGATTTTTGCAGTGACGTTAAATCCTTAATCATCCTGTCGAGGGAAATCCTCGCCATTTTGTAGATTCTGCTTTCATAGTCAACATCATGGGTAATACTGAGGGTAGTGCTGTAAGAAGCGTAAACCGTGGACATAACAACGCCCAGAATAAATATGGCAATAAGAATCTCCAGCAGCGTAAAGCCGCGCGTATTGAAAATATCCCCGGTTTCCTTCGCCTGCTTAAAAAAACCTTCGACCTTCATCAACTCCCTCCGGCAATATAAAGGACAAGTTTATAATCACCTCTGCGCAGCAGATCTTTATTGGATACGGTAACTTCGATTTTTTTAAAACGCGGCAGCTGAGTGTCAGAAATTTCCACCTGCCAGGTGTACTGCGGATAATCAGAGCCGAAATCTCCGGTTTGCGCGCGATCCGCAGAAAGGGCGCCTGATTCAATTTCCGCCATCTTGCTTTGCGCCAGTAGCGCCGCGGTGGTCATAAACCGGGAATCCGTGGCCATGGAAACACTCTGCGACTGCATTTGAAAAACCGCCACCAGCGCAATAGCCAGAACAGCCACGGCGACCAGTACTTCCATAAGCGTAAATCCGGCATTTTTTTTTCGCATAAAGCCAAGCCTGCTATTTGACCGAATTGCTTCCCAGTCCTTCTTCGAAGGAAACATCCACGTATTCATCATACACTCCGGTCACGCCCAAATAGGGATTGACAACAATGGTCATATGTTCTTCGCCGCGGCCCAGGTTAATAACCATAGGCGGCGAAATATTATTTTTCCCGAATCTGATTCGGAGCTCTCCTTCGGTAATTTTCCTGCCTTCCTCCATCATAACGGCAGATATAACAACACCCGCTGGAAGCCGCTTCGCGCTTTTCTTCATTTCATGCGCTTTTTCTTCCGTCATGTCGGCTGTTTCAATCCAATAGCTTGATGTGGGTAAATCCAGACAGAGAATATAATCTGTCTGCTCGCGAACGGCTTCCGTGCGCAATTTTCTGTCCAGGCCGATTAACTCGCGCGCGGCCTTTTTAAGGTTATCACCGGTAAAAAAATTGCGTGTGACAGGAGTGGCCAGGCCCAGTATTATGCCGATAAGCGCAATAACAACAATTAACTCAATCAGCGTAAAGCCGCGGTTATTCGATTTCCCAGTTATTGATATCCGCATCAAATCCTTCGCCTCCGGGTTCACCGTCGCCCCCCAGAGAAATCAAATCGAAATCTCCATGAACGCCGGGGCTGATGTAAACATATTCGTTGCCCCAGGGATCTTTCGGCACTCTGCCCCTTTCCAGGTAACCGCCCTGGCGCCAGTTCGGAGGCAGTTTTCCCACTGTCGGCGGCTCCACCAGAGCCTTCAGCCCCTGTTCAGTTGTCGGGTAGTGGCCGTTATCCAGCCGGTACATCTTTAAGGCCGACTCTATGCTGACAATCTGAATTTTTGCTTTTGCCTGTTTCGCCTTATCCGGCTCGCCCATGACACGGGGAATAATCAACCCGGCCAGGACGCCCAGAATGACAATAACCACCATGAGTTCGATAAGCGTAAACCCGGCCTGCTTTTTTCTTCCTTCTTTATTTGTTTTCATAACCTCCCCCTGCTATATTAATGATGAAAAAGTTCTATCTAATCAGCTGATTCATTTCAAAAATCGGCAGCAAAATCGAAACGACGATAAAACCGACGGCAAGACCCATCACCAGTATCATCAGCGGCTCCAGAAGCGAGGTCATCACCATGATATCAGACTGTGTTTCATTCTCATAAGCGTTTGCCACGCGATTGAGCATTTTCTCGAGGGAACCGCTTTGTTCACCGATGGCAATCATTTCCGTAACCATCGGCGGAAAAAGGCCGCTCTGTGTAAGCGGTTCCGCCAGCCCCTTCCCTTCTTCCACGTCTTTCGCGGCCTTGCTGATTACCTCACCGATAAAGATATTATTGACGACATTACTCACTATTTCCATGGCGGCCAGAAGCGGCACGCCGCTTTGCAAAAGGGTGGCCAGCGTTCTGGTGAACCGGGCAATCGCGATTTTGAGATTAATCTCTCCCAGCACGGGAAATTTAATTCTTACCAAATCCCACCAGCGCCTGCCCGTATCCGTGCCTGCCGTCATGTATTTAAAAACAATCACAACCGCAAGGATTAGAGCCAAAATCATCCACCAGAAAAGTTTCAAGAAATTACTTATCCCAATCAGGATAGTTGTTATCAGCGGAAGTGTCTGCTGCATATCCGAAAAAATCTCAGTAATTTTCGGAACAACGAATGTCATCAGAAGAAAAATAACCACAGTGCCGATAAAAAACATGATTATCGGATAAGCAAGCGCTGAGCGTATTTTACTCATTAATTCCTGTTGGCTTTCGCTGAAATCGGCCAGGCGCTCCAACACAAGATTGATTGTTCCCGAAGCCTCACCGGCCTTGACCATATTGATATAGAAAGGAGGAAAAATGCGCGGAAAATTTTCCATGCTCGCCGTCAGGCTTTTCCCTTCGTTCAGGTCAGAGCGAATCTGTGCCAATATTTTGCGCAAGAGAGGATTTTTTGTCTGTGCCAATAACACAGAAAAAGAAGGCACCAGCGGAATCCCCGCACCCAGTAAAGTGGAAAGTTGACGGGTGAAAACGGAAACCTCCTTCGCCGAAATCTTCTGCATGAAGTTAATGGTCAAGATATCCGAAAAAGCAAACTCCTTTTTTTTCTCGGACTGATTGATTTCCAGAGGATACACTCCCTGCTCGCGCAGCTGCTGGCGTGCCGCGGCCACACCGGTAGCGTCGATAAAACCTTTTTTGTGGCGTCCCTTCTCATCAAGGGCTACGTATTCATAAACACTCATTGGCCTCTCGCCTCATTACAAAAAATAACCTTCGGGTGAATTGGGCTTAACACACTTTATTGCAGTATTCAACGGATTGTGGAACAACGAAAAGCGGCTGCTCCGCGCCAAGTTTACCGCCATTTAGCCGCGAAAAAAAGAAAGTTGACTATAACAAACAGCGCGCTGCTTGCATTCTACGAGGAGACTGTAAGCTCAGGCGATTTGCGGCATAAACCGAAAGCAAAATTTCATTTCTCACGCCTGATACGCACATCAATCTCCGGCGCGTCCTGAAGCAGTTCAATAAGCTTGGGAATATCCGTTGTGCCGAAGTGATAATGATATGGATATAAAATTTTCGGCCTGATCGCTTTTGCCGCGTCCGCGACCATTTCCGGCGTCATGGTGTAGGGAATATTCATGGGCAGAAAAGCGACATCGATGTTTTTGAGTTGCTTCATCTCCGGAATGTTTTCCGTATCCCCGGCAATATAAACACGCTTATCTCCGAAGGTGATGATGTAACCGTTGCCGACGCCTTTGGGATGAAAAGGTACGCCCGGCCGGCGCATGTGTTCAATATTATAGGCCGGCACTGCCTCGATTTTGAACCCTCCCACGGTTTTCGTATCACCGTTTTTCATAATAATGATGCCGGGCAATTTTTGCGCGACCTCTCCGGTGCCGATAATTTTCGTGTGCGCCGCTTTGATGTTATCAATTGCTTTTAAATCGAAATGGTCCGTATGTTCGTGCGTTATCAAAATCAAATCCGCTTCGGGCATTTTCGTGTAATCCGCCATCGCCGAAAAGGGATCTACATGGACAACCCGCCCGGCATGCGACATCATCAATGAAGCATGGCCCAGAACGCTGATAACCAGGTCGCCTTCCGATGTTTTTATCTTATCCGCCGCAGATTCCTGGCTGGCCTCGGCAGGCATTACGGCGCAAAACAATAGCAAACTGATTATGACAAGTATTTTCATAATCGTTCTTTCCCTATCCGGCTTGTTTTTCGGCACCGGGCAGTCCTCGCATATAGCGGGCGCAAATCTCGTCCGCCGGCTCTACACAAAGACACTTCAGGTAAGACTTTACAAAACCTTTAAGAAACGCCGCCACCGGAAGGCGGTCTATTTTATCTTCTTCGATGCAGGAGAGATAATCCAAGCGAACGCGTGTTTCCTGCGCGATTTTTTCCAGTGGCACACCCAGTTCGTTTCTGATTTCCTTAAAATCCGCGCCGCTGATATGAGGTCCGGATAATATTTCATTGATTTTTTTGTTTTGCACAACGCTTTCCCTTAAAATCACTTTCTCATTCTTCTTCGGCAGCATGGACGTGCCTGTCTGACGCTTGATATCGTAAATGCACACGGGTCTCCTTGTAATTTTTTTATCTTTTTCGGAAGCAATTACTCCTTCCTGCATAAGCTCTTCATCGTATTTTTTTCTTTCCTGCGCGTTAATCAGTGTAAGGTAGGCTTCTTCCAGCAGAGAAAGAATTTTTTTTCTTTCTTCGGGGGAAAACAGGGAAAAACTGACTACTGAATCCGCCTCGTAAATCTGCAGGGCGGCGTTGTAAGCGTGGCGTATCTCAAAAAACGCCGCGTCGGGGCTGATGTCGAGCATTTCATAGTAATTAAGCTTGGAAAAATCTTTCTTCATAAAACCATGCAACCAATAATACTTTCCGCCCGCGAGCGCCCGCCGCTTTTTCAGGAATAAGGAATAACCATTTGCTGGCCTGCGGATTGGGCAAGGCTCTTGCTCAGCTCGCGCAGATCATAAGCTGTGCGCGTGTACGGGTATCTCTCCAAAAAGGATACCCGCTGACAAATAGCATCGTGTACCCGGTCATCAAACGCAACATTCCCGGCAAAGTCAACATGAAAACCCAGATGCTTCTCGATAATATTGCAAACCTGGGGACCCAGGGCAATATTATTGTGCTTGCGCAATTGATTGAGAACAAGCTTGAACCTGAAGGAGCTGAAGTCCTCTTCCAGAAGCGAGCACTTCTCTGGATGGTTTGTCCTGATAAACTCCATGATTAAATCCGGTTTGTTGAAAGCGCCTTCTCCGAAACATTGCGCGACTTCGTCCTGGAGCCGCCCGAATTCGGTCACGGTGAAATACTGACGAATTCGGCGGAAATAAATCGCGCGCACCAGCCGGTAAATATTTTCGATAGATGTCGGTTCCGGGGTAGTAACAAAAATACTGCTTTGCGAAACAAGGAAAAAATCAAGCGTATTGAATGAAGTGCCCGCGCCCAAGTCCAGCATAATCCAGTCATAATCCAATTTGGCGATGGCCTTGAGGGTTTTTATTTTTTGCTCGTATGGCAAATTGGCTACGTCCAGATTATCATGAGCGCCGCTGATTATATAAAGGTTGGGAACGGGAGTTTCCAACACCACATCTGCAAGCAGGGGAACTTTTTTACGGATGAAATCGGAAAAACTTTTTTCCGGGTAAGGCACGTCGACCAGCGTGTGCAGGTTGGCTGAGCCCAGATCCAGATCGACCAGCAAAGTTTTTTTGCCCAGCCCTGCCAAAAGGCGTCCCAAACAGCTTGCCAGAAAACTTTTCCCTGATCCGCCTTTTCCTCCCCCTATTGGCCAGATTTGCGCCATAAGCCATCCGCCGTTTTTTTATTTATCCATGCCATACATGATAAATCATTAATATTCAAGCACTATGTTGATTTTTACGCGGATAATTTCTTGACTTCTGCGCCTTTTGCCCATAAAAATCTAAAGCAATTATTTTATGAACGGCTTTGACTTGATGATTACCGGCGAACCGAAAATAAAAGTTGCTCTTCTGCAGGATGTCGAAACAGCGGAGATAAATCTTGACGGCGATTATCTTCTCGGCAACGGGTGCATTTTGGGCGAAAACCTTACCGCTGAAATCTCCGGAGGATATATTTGTCTGAAAAATCAATCCGCCGGACAAATCACCAAACAAAAGGAAATACTGCTGACCGGGGAAAAGCAATCCGCGTTCACTTTGCCCCGGGTGAAAATCGGCATCAACTTTCACTGGCAGCAAAATCAAAGACAGACTTTCCGCGGCGACATACTTCTATCCGCGGTTGAAAAAGCCTCTTTAAATCTCATCAATATTATTTCGCTTGAAGATTACCTGGCTTCGGTGATTTCTTCGGAAATGTCCGCGGAAGCTCCGCCGGAATTTTTAAAGGCGCAGGCCGTTACCGCCCGCAGTTGGCTTGTGGCGATGCTCGAAAAAAAGAAGGCCGCGAAACCACCGCGCAAAACAAAAAACGAAAATGAAATAATCACCTGGCAGGACGTTAACGATCACGAAGGGTTCGACGTCTGCGCCGATGATCACTGCCAGCGCTATCAGGGAATAACAAAAATAATATCTGATAACGTGAAAACAGCTATCGAAGAAACGCGGGGAATGTTTCTGGTGATCTCTGATAAAATCTGTGACGCGCGTTATTACAAATGCTGCGGAGGGCTGACGGAAATTTTTTCCACCGCGTGGGAGAATATATTGCCGCCGTATCTGAAAAGCGTCACTTGCGATAAAATATCCCGTGAACCAATAAGCTCGGAAAAAGAAGCGCGCGAATGGCTCAACACAAATCCTCCCGCTTACTGCAACACGCAGGACAATGAATTAATGGAAAAGATACTGCCTTCTTTCGACCGTAAGATCTCTGATTTTTACCGCTGGAAAGTGATTTATACGCGCCGGGAACTGGAAGAAATAATTAAGGCCAAATCGGGTATTGATTTCGGCGAGCTGCAAAATATTAAACCGCTGGCGCGCGGACATTCCGGAAGAATCTACAAATTAAAACTTGAAGGTTCGAAAAAAACAATAACTGTCGGCAAGGAACTGGAAATCCGCCGCTGGTTATCGCC
>DSAV01000278.1 GCA_011046295.1 Deltaproteobacteria bacterium
CCCAGGGAAAAATCCAGCGCCGCCAGCAATTGCGTGTGCGCCGTGGGATGCTGAGCCACTTGTGCCGAAAATACTTCCGCGATTTTTGCCGCGCGGTTTTCCAACTCAGAATTCGCGGTTATCCGCGCCAGGCGCAGCAGATTGAGCAGGGCCACGGAATTTCCGGAAGGAAGCGCGCCGTCCTGGGCTTCCTTTTGCCGCACCAGAATATCTTCCCCCTCATGCTGTGTAAAATAAAGCCCGCCTTCTTTTTCATCCCAGTAGCGCTCCATCATTTGACGATTCAGTCTTAAAGCGAACTCCAGATATTTTGTCTGCCAGGACGCTTCATAAAGCTCCAGCAAACCCCAAATCACAAAAGCGTAATCATCAAGCATGCCGGCAATAGAAGCATCACCGGCGCGCCAGCGATGCAGAAGCTCACCTTGTTCATCTGTCATATTCGTAAAAATAAAATCCGCCGCGTTTCGCGCCGCTTTTAAATACAGGGGTTCATCAAGTATCTGCGCGCCTTTCGCCAACGCGGCAATCATCAGGCCATTCCAATCAGCCAGAATTTTGTCGTCCTTTAAGGGATGAACACGCGTCTCGCGGGCGGCAAATAGCTTTTGCCTGATTTTGTCAGTGAGTATTGGTATTTCTCCGGAATCTGGCACAAGATGAGGAATAAAATGCCCCCGCGGCATCTCCTGCATACCATGGATTTCCCTGTCTTCCGGATGTTGATAAAGAGATAAAAACAAAGAAGCTTCGCCGGGTGGCAGGATATTTTTTATTTCTTCCTGAGTCCAGAGATAGAATTTACCCTCAACTCCTTCGCTGTCCGCGTCTTCGGCGCAGTAAAAGCCGCCCTGCTCGTCCGTCATATCCCGCAGCACATAGGTAAAAATTTCGCGCGCTGTCCGGGCATATTCTTCTTTCCGGGTAAGCTGATAAGCCTCAAGATAGGCCAGCGCCAAAAGCGCCTGATCGTAGAGCATTTTTTCAAAGTGAGGAACAATCCAGCGCTCATCCGTCGAGTAGCGGTGAAAACCGAACCCGATTTGATCAAAGATGCCGCCACGGCGCATGCCTTGCAGAGTTTTTTCCACCATCTGCAAGGCAGAATCTTTTTTACCGCGGTGATAATAACGCATCAGGAAATAAAGATTGTGCGGCGTGGGAAATTTAGGCGCGCCACCGAACCCGCCATGGACGCGGTCAAAACTTTGTAAAAAGTATTCGTAAGCTTTATCCAGCGTCTTTTTTGATAATTGCTGCGGCGGCGTTTTTTGCTTTATTGTTTCCAGCGCTTGCGTTATTTCAGCTGCGTTGGCTTTTAATTCGGCATTTCTTGTTTGCCATAATGTTTTTATCCGGGGAATTAATTCTTGCAGTCCGATTCTACCGTAACGAGTTTCGCGTGGAATATAGGTAGCGGCAAAAAATGGTTTTTTATCCGGCGTCATGATGATGGTCAGCGGCCAGCCGCCGGACTTTGTCATCAGCTGGCATACTTTCATGTAGACGCTGTCGATATCGGGGCGTTCCTCGCGGTCAACTTTAATACAGATAAAAACATCATTGAGCAGGCGCGCCGTTTCTTCATCTTCAAACGATTCGCGCTCCATGACGTGACACCAGTGGCAGGTGGCATAGCCGATGGAAAGAAAAACCGGTTTATTTTCCCGGCGCGCTTTGTCGAAAGCTTCATCTCCCCAGGGATGCCAGTCCACGGGATTTCGCGCGTGCCCCAGAAGATAGGGACTTTTTTCATGAATTAGATAGTTGGTCATCGTTACTTATTCCCAGCTAAAGCGTCTTCCCAGCAAATTTTCTAATTCGTGATTGTAAGGCGCATAATATAAAGCAAGCTTTTTCCTTGTCTCTCGATGCATAACCGGCTTTCTTTCACCGACACCGGCCAGAACACGTTTGATATTGCCTCTTACCGATTCCGGTACTGATTGGGTGAATCTGACCAAACCCATTCCCTTGATCAACGTGAACACTTTGCGGGCAGCACTTCCATAAGCCTCATTATGTCGCCTGATATTATTTCCTGAATAGGAGTTGATTTGAAGAAACTCACACACATCTTTGATTACTTTTAAGGTATCTCTGTTAAATTCTTCGGTTTGAATGACAAGCAGTTGTTTGCGATCAAACCAACGAAAAAAACTGTTTAAATACCGCGCGTAATAACCATTAGATAAGTATGGTCTCATGATTAGCGATTGACCTTTTCTCATTCTTTTTCTTTCTGTTTTCCAGTTAACCGGATCATACAGTTCTTTTTCACTTTGTTTTAGACATTCTTCAATCGCTTCCTCAAAAGAGAAAGAATCCATGGCGCGAGAATAAAACATCCACCAATGCGAATAAGCTCTGTCCACGGGGTTGCGAAAAATGGCTATATACTTGGCTTTGGGGTAATGTTTCGCCAGTCTTTCCAAAGCCCAAGGAACTATTAAATAAACCGGAGTAGCCTCTCCTATTATTTTTTCTCCTTTGAAATTCCCATAACATCTCTTAATATATTCCTCCAGAGTCATATCTTCATAATATGTGTCAAAATAATGTGGCTCCTTGGGAACAGACATCAACACGTCCGAATGATTCTGCAAATAAGCGGCCAACGCTGTTGTTCCGCATTTCGGCATGCCGATAATAAATAAATTAGGTGTCGCCGACATGGACATGTTTCTTTCCTAATCTATAAAAATGTTTTCTGAAATCGCGGCCAATCCGGTCTTATCCGTAATCATGGAAATATGCCCAACATTCGGCACGATGGTTATTTCCGCGTGCGGCTGCTCCTCGGCAAATACCGGCAGAAACTTCTGCGGATAGAAAAGCTCATCGTCATACCCCACCATAACGGCGATGGGCTTAAGGGCATTTTTCAAATCCGCCTTGTAGTTGTGATGCGCACCGAAATTCTTCCATAACCGGTAGGAATATACAGAAGTCTGATGCTGGACATTCTGAGAGTCAACGCCAAAAGCCAGCACGGGCAAATGGCCGAAATACTTTTCTCCTATAGGGCCCAGCAAAGAAATTCCGATAATACGGGGAACACTGGCGTTTACCCACTTGTTATTCTCCGGCCTGGTGGTCGGCGCGTCATATCTGATAAAAGGCGCCAATAAAATATAGCGGTCAAAATAGTTTTGCCGGTCGCTTGCGGCAAACCGCAGCGCAAAACCACCGCCGGAGGAAAAGCCCACCAGCGTCAAATCCGCCCTGTCCTTCAAGACCGCGTGAATAAAATCTTCCAGGTCATCTTCCAGCTGTCCAATATAAGCTATATCCCCTCTTTTGCCGGATTGGCCGTGCCCGCGCACATCCGGCACATAAACATCAACCCTTTCCTGCTCCCGCAAATATCCGGCAAGGGCATGCATCATTGTGCCCGACCCGGAGGAACCGTGAATCAAGACTACAGTTTTAGCAGCTGGCGCGGAAGAGAGGTATGCCTGATAAGCGAGTTTTTCACCGTCACGCGCAACGAAACTTCTCAGAGGAGGCAATTGGGAAAAATCCATGGATTGAAACGGGGCAATTACAGATTCGAGCGGCGCGGGTTGTACGGGTGGAGAACATTTAATAATAGCCGCAAGAGCAAATATAAATATTAGTGCTGTAATTACCGAAACCAGCAATACGCGCATCAACCTCTTTTTCATCAGCCTAAATTCTCCTTTTGTTTTATTCAAACGGAAATTTAAACCAAAGGTATAGCAACTTTCGGGTGATTGCAAATATTATCTGTCAGAGCGGCAAGTGGATTAAAAAAACCACCCTTTTGGTCAAATTTTATTTGCTGTCTTTAACGAGCATGGTAGAAGTGTCAAGACGAAGGGAGTTTTGAATAGTGTCAGCCTTTTTACCTTTAACTGTTTTTATGAACACTTCATCGTTTTCGGCAACCAGTTCAACAACAACTTCAAATAAATCAGCTATATGCATGAACCACACGGGCAATTCATTCGACGCCCTTTCTTCGTGCCGGTGAGCGTGGACGGTAAACCATATTCTTATTGAATATTTTCCGGCCAATTCTTTCAAATGCGCCAATGGCCCGCGGCCGGTTTCATCAAATATCAGTCCGTCAATAATCACGGTGTGCGGCCTGAAGATATTTTGCTCCATTAATTCCGCCAAACGCTCTTCCAGTTTCGGCACGCTGAAATTTTCCACTTTGAAAATCATGATGAACCTGTGCGGCTGGATTTTTTCCCAGTAATCCCTGGCTTCCGCCGCGTCAATATTGTGCGCGATTTTTTGAAACAGCTCCTTATACCAAACATCCACTTTGCTGACCGCGTCGTGCAGACTGACATGCAACACGCTTTCATCCCGGAGCATGGCGTTTAACGCCATCTGCACCAGAAGCGCCGTTTTCCCCACGCCCGCGTGCGCCATGACCGCCCCGAATCCTCCATCGGGCAAAATATCCTCTTTTTCATAACCAAGGCTCATCAGCGGATTGCGATAGGTAATTTCTTTTTTGAGCATAGCAATATCCTCATAAGTTAAATGAATAATGTTTTCTTCACGCCTGAGCGCGACAGTCTCTCTGGGCATTTCCTCTTACTATCACGCTGCCGATTTTTTGTTTTGCGCCACTTCCAGAGCGATTTTTTCCGCGAGCGACTGCGGCACCTGCCGGTAAAGCGCGAATTCCATCGTAAACTGGGCTTTGCCCTGCGTGGCGGAACGAAGCACAGTGGAAAATCCGAACATCTCCGCCAACGGCACCTGGGATTCAATCACGCACATCACACCTTCGTCCTGGGAACCGATAATCATGCCACGGCGCTGATTGAGCAGGCCCATTACCGCGCCCTGAAATTCCGGCGGCGTTTCCACAACGACTTTCATTATCGGCTCATGAATCACAGGTTTAGCCCGCAGATATGCTTCGCGGAACGCGCCGCGCGCCGCCGCCTGAAACGCCATATCGGAAGAATCTACCGCGTGGGACGCGCCGTCATTAATGACGACTTTCACGCCGGTTATCGGGAATTCCAGTTTCGGGCCTTTGGCCATGCTTTGCCGGAAACCCTTTTCGCATGCTGGAATGTACTGGGTCGGAATAGCGCCGCCGAATATTTCATTTTCAAAAATAAAATCGGCATCGCTTACCGGCTCGATGTAGCCGGCAATGCGTCCGAACTGCCCCGCGCCGCCGGTCTGCTTTTTATGCGTGTAATTGAAATCGGCGCGCTGGGTAATCGTCTCGCGGTAGGCGACGCGCGGACTGCCCGTAGTTACTTCCGCGTTGTATTCGCGCCTCATCCTTTCCACGTAAATATCCAGATGAAGCTCGCCCATGCCTTCAATAATTGTTTCATTGGTTTCGGAATCGACGTGTGTTTTAAATGTCGGGTCTTCCTTGGAAAAACGGTTAAGCGCCTTGGACATCGCCATTTGCGATTTATTATCCTTCGGGACAATGGCCAGAGAGATGACCGGTTTAGGCACGTACATGGAAGTCATGGTAAGATTTGTACCCGGAGACACGAAAGTATCGCCGGACGCGCATTCAATGCCGAACAAGGCTCCGATATATCCGGCCGGCAGTTGTTCCACTTCTTCCATCTGGTCCGCGTGCATGCGCACAACTCGTCCCACTTTGACCTTTTTGCCGTTGCGGACATTAACGATTGTCGAACCTTTGGCCACAGTTCCCTGATAAACGCGAATGTAGGTGAGCTGGCCATATTGCCCGTCTTCCAGCTTAAAGGCCAGGGCGACAATGGGCTTTTCGGAATCAGCGCTTAAAACAACCATCTCTTCATTCTTTTCCATATCCAGCGCCACATTCTCAATCTCGGACGGACAGGGCAAAAGACGGGTAACGCCGTCAAGAAGCGGCTGAACGCCCTTGTTCTTATAGGCGGAACCCATGAAAACAGGAGTTATTTCTCTTTTTAGCGTGCCTTTGCGCAGCGCCTCATAAAGCATCTCTTCGCTTATTTCGCGCTCTTCCAGTACCGCTTCCGTCAACTCGTCAGAAAATAATGAAGCCGCCTCAACTAACTCTTCTCTTTTTGACTTTGCTTCTTTGAGAAGATTTTGCGGAATTTCTTCTACGCGGACGATATCGCCTTTATCGCCGTCAAAATAGACGGCTTTCATCGCCACTAAATCCACAACTCCTTCCGCCTGCGTTTCCAGGCCAATGGGTATCTGCGTGGCCACGGCATTGTGCCCCAGCTTTGTCCTGAGCTGGCTGATAACGCGGAACGGATTAGCGCCGCCGCGGTCGCATTTGTTGATAAAGGCGATACAGGGGACCCTGTATCTTTTCATCTGCTGGTCAACGGTTATGGACTGCGACTGCACGCCGCCCACGGCGCACAAAACAAGGATAGCTCCGTCGAGCACACGCAGCGATCTTTCCACTTCAATAGTGAAATCAACATGACCCGGTGTGTCAATGATATTTATTTCATGGTCTTTCCATTCACAATATGTGGCCGCGGAGGCAATCGTTATGCCGCGTTCCCTTTCCAGGTCCATGGAATCCATGGTCGCGCCCACGCCGTCCTTTCCCTTAACATCGTGAATTGCGTGAATCCTTTTTGTGTAATAAAGGATTCTTTCCGTGAGAGTGGTCTTCCCGGAATCGATATGCGCGCTTATACCGATATTACGGACCTTATTGTCATCTACCTTCATTTTTCATACCTTCTGATAATTGCCTTATGAATTCTTTGCCTCACACGCCCGGCCGTAAATATCTCCTTCAGCCACCAGAGATTGTCGAATTGCTTAATTTAATCAATGATGCTTCTGACTTCACCCGGCTAGTTTTTCAAAATTCTCATCTGACAGATACGCAAGACACCACAGACCAGCCCTGTCCCAACGTGAAGAAACGAGAATTTAAATGTGTATACAATAGAAAAATAAATGTCAAGTTTTTATTTAATATCAGGCGGATAATTGGTTTTTTCCGCTCAGCAGAGACTTTACCCTTGCTTAAATCAAGTTCAATAGGTACATTATCAGTACAAAAATAGATAAAGGAGGGAAATACTGCCGCAAAAGGTTAAGATGTACACATTGAGCACATGCAGTCACTGCAAGGCTAGCAAAAAATTTATGAATGATAACAATATTGAGTTTGATTTTGTCGATATTGACCTGCTGGAAGGCCAGGAACGGGAAGATATCATAGAAGAAGTCGTAAAAATAAACCCCCACAGGTCTTTTCCCACAATCGTTATCGGGGATAAGATCATCGTGGGATTCAGGGAAAAAGCCATCAGGGAGGCGCTGGGCATTTATGAGTCCTGAAGAGCTCTATGAATTGCTAAGAAAAGTTCAGGAACCCAAGGGATATTTCTTTAACAAAAACAAGGAATGGGTTCTGAATATTTTGAATGACCTTTTAATCAATAAACAGCGCTACGGTTACATGTCCTGCCCCTGCCGGCTGGCCGCGGGCGACCGGGAAAAAGACCGGGACATAATGTGCCCGTGTGTTTACCGCGAGGCGGACGTAAAGGAATACGGCTCTTGCTACTGCAACCTCTATGTTTCGCGCGAGTGGAACGAGGGCAAAGTGGAAAATCAATACGTGCCGGAAAGGCGCCCGCCGGAAAAAGACTTTTTAACATCCGGGCACTGATTAAGGACAGTCAGTGTCGTTGTGCGCCCGACCGCAGAAAATATTTCATATTTTTCCTTGATTTCCCGAAATGAATAATTATATTTTCCACAAGATTCAAAAACCAGCAAAATATCATCAAACAAGGGGTTCACTTCATGATTAATCTTTACAAATGCAAGAAAAAGGGAACGTTAATCAACGAAGTTTGTACTGACAATACCTGTGAATGGCGCCTGAAAAACGAGGCGTTTTTCAACTGTACCTGGGTAGCATGCAATTACGGGCCATTCACGCTGGAAGAAGTGGGCGACATGATGGGTGTCACCCGGGAAAGAATTCGTCAGATAGAAGCTAAGGCTCTAAAAAAACTACAGCATAAGAAAAGACGGGACCAGCTTAAGGATTTCGCCTTGCCGGGAAGTGACTGGGACAATATATAGATTTTTTCGGAAATAATTAATGATTTATTTTTTTTTATCACTGATTTTTTTACGCATTTTCTGCCGTAGCAACACATTGTCCATTTGGGCTTTTCTATCATCTCGCGCGAAAAGCAAGGAACAGACAGAAAACTCGATATCCAGCGCGGCAATTCTATCCATGCGAGGCACTATAGAGCACAGGTTCTTTAATTCTTCCAGGGCTTTTGACGAACGGGTAGCCAGTTCCGCCGCCATGTTTCGAGCCACTTCCATAAACTTTTCCGGCGGCGCGACTTTATTCACCATGCCCAGTTTCAAAGCTTCATTGGCGCCTATCGGTTCGCCCAGCATGACAATTTCCTTTGCTTTCGTCTCGCCGACAATCTGGCTAAGGGGATAAAAAAGGGGATTGAAGCCAAACTTTAATTCCGGATGGCAGAAAATTGCGCTTTCGGAGGCAACAACTAAATCACAAACGGTTACCAGATTAAACCCGCCACCCAGGGCGATTCCACCCACCGCCGCGATTACCGGTTTTTTACACGAATATATTGTTTTCAGGTATCGTACCATAGAGTCAAGAAATTCATCTCCTTCTTCGCTCGACAGACTGGCCATTTCTTTTATATCCATGCCCGCGGAGAAGACGTATTCGCCCCCGGTCAGAATTATTGCTTTGACATCAGGATCGCCCTCCAGCTCGACAAACGCACTGTAAAGTTCCTGGCGCATTTCCTTACAAATCGCGTTCATTTCGCGCAGTCGGTTCAATTTAACCGTCGCGTATCCGTTTTTCTTTTCCGTGATTATTGTCTGGTAACTCATTTTTTATTATCCACTGACAGGCGCAGGTCTTTGCCGGTTTTAAAAAAAGGCACCTTTCTTTCGTTCAGCTCTACCTGCGCACCTGTTTTCGGATTCCTTCCCAAACGCGATTTTCTTTCGCGAATGGTAAAATTACCGAACCCTCTAATTTCGATACGCTCACCCCTTTTCAGTGAATCAATCATCGAATTAAATATCACGTTGACCGCCTGGTACATGTCGGCGCGGGTATACGTAGCGAATTTCTCCTGCAATTTTTTGATTAAATCACTTTTATTCATCATAAAACCTCGCCTATTATTAGTATGGATAATATAAGTAACTCACGCCGCTTACCGTTTCCATTCTTTCCTGGAATGAATCGCTTAAAACGCTCGCCGCGCTTTCCAGCAGATAATCAAATACCGACTCTCTCTTCTTACGCGGATAAACCAGATCATATCTGCCTTTTTTCCCCGCCAGCTCGGTAGCCAATTTCGCCGCGTAAACTATATCGCCCAGATGATCCACCAGTCCCAATTCCAGCGCCCGGCGACCGGAAAATATGCGTCCATCCGCGATTTCCAGCACTTTTTCCCGCGGCATATTCCGTTCTTTAACAACAACATCGACAAACTGATTGTAAATATCATCCACTAATTCCTGTATGATTTTCTTTTCTTCAGGCGTCATATCTCTCAGCGGGGAACCTATATCCTTGTATCTGCCGCTTTTTACCACCGATGACTTCAACCCGATTTTATTTAAAAGTTCTTCAATATTGGCAAACTGCATAATCGCGGAAATACTGCCAGTGATAGTTCCCGGATTGGCCACAATCTGGTCGGCCGAACAGGCGACCAGGTACCCACCGGACGCGGCTATCGAGCCCAGCGAAGCAACCACTTTCTTCTGTTTCTTTAGTTCCACAACAGCATCGAAAATTTCCTGAGAAGCGGCCACGCCGCCGCCCGGCGAATCGACGCGCAGAATCACGGCAGTAATGGAACCGTCACGCCCAAAATCTTCAAGATGTTCCCTTATTTTCATGGAATCGTATATCGGGCCGTTGATACTGACCACGCCAATCTGATTGCCTACAGAAAATCTTTTGACCTTGCCTGAATCCGAACCTGCTTTATAAAAGAAAAGATAAAACACCACTACTATAGCCAAAAGGATGACTACTCCCGAAAGTACCGGATGTTTTCTCATTTTTTAATCGCCTTTTGATTGATTGTTAATTTTTACTTCTGCCAGCGCCTGAGCAAGACTGGAACCCAGATTTTCTTTATTGTTTATATACTGATTAGGTGATGTTGATTTTGATGGTGATGGAGACGGCGCCGGAGCCTCAAGATCTTTTATGCTTAACCTGATTTTCCTGGTTTTTGGGTCGATGCTTTTGATAACCGCTGAAACGGCATCCCCCACCGCAAAAAGCTCGGAAGGGGTTTTTACCCGCTTCTGGCTTATTTCGGAAATATGGACAAGGCCTTCGATTCCTTCTTCAATTTCCATGAAAATTCCGAAATCCGTAAAATTTGTTATTTTTCCCTCAACAACACTCCCTGGCGCGTATTTCCGGCATAACTCCTCCCAAGGATTTTTTTCTATTTGTTTTATGCCAAGAGAAAATTTTTCATTCTCAACATCCACGTTGAGTACCATCGCCTCCACTTCCTGTCCTTTTTTAAAGTAATCAGCGGGGTGAACCACTCTCTGCTTCCACGAAATATCAGATACGTGAATCAATCCGTCAATTCCCTCTTCAATTCCCACGAAAACCCCGAATGCCGTGATATTGCGGACAGTTCCTTTGATGGTGGTGCCTTCGGGATACTTTTCCTTAAGTTTTTCCCAAGGATTAGGCGTTGTCTGCTTCACGCTCAGGGAAATCCTTTTTCCTTCAGGATTAACGTCCAGAACCAGCACGTTGATAGCATCACCCACGTTCAATATTTTTGATGGATGCCTGATTTCGCGGGTCCAGTACATTTCCGTAATATGAACAAGACCTTCAACTCCCGTTTCCAGTTCCACGAAAACACCGTAGTCGGTCAGATTAACAACCTTGCCCTCCACGATGGTACCCGGCGGATACTTTTGGGCTATATTGTTCCAGGGATTATTCGTCAACTGTTTCAGGCCCAGCGATACTTTTTCTTTTTCCCGGTCAAAAGACAAAACACAAACGGTAATATTATCCCCCCTCTGGAAATTCTCCGAAGGCTTGCCCTTTCTGCCCCAGGAAATATCGGTGACGTGCAGCAGCCCGTCAATTCCGCCCAGATCAATAAAAATACCGTAATCGGTAATATTCTTGATAACTCCTTCCACGACGCTTCCCTCTTCCAGAGAGCTGAGTATTTCCTTTCTTTCTGCTTCCCTTTCCAGGGCAACGATGGGGCGGCGTGATAAAACAATATTGCTTCTTTTGCGGTCATATTTTAGTACTTTGAAATCCATTGTCTGTCCGACAAACGCGCCCAAATCCCTTACCGGCCGGACATCCACCTGCGAACCGGGCAGGAAAGCAATGATGCCGATATCAACGGAAAGGCCGCCTTTTACTTTTTCCACAACCGTTCCTTTAATCGGCGTATTATTCTCGCAGGCGATTTTAACCTCATCCCACACTTTTAGTTTGGCGGCTTTGTTTTTGGACAGGATTAAATTTCCTTCGGAATCCCTTCTGTCGATTAACACTTCTATATCATCACCCACGGAAACATTTATGTTTCCCTGGTCATCTTTCAATTCTGACGCAGGAATAAAGCCTTCTGTTTTCCAACCAACATCAACCATAACCATATCGTTGGCTATTTGCACCACTTTGCCCCGGGCGATATCCCCGTAATTAAATTGGTTTAAGCTTTGCTCGTAGAGTTCTTCGAATCCGATTTTATCTTCCTTGATTGGAGATGATTGTTCTTTTTCTGGAATCCTGGCGTCAACCTCCTTTTTTTCCGTTGAGTTTAAGTTATCGTTGTTAACCATTAGACAAATACCCCCTGTTTTTTATAAAGCTTCGTAATTTTTGAAAATTAACACACTGATGCATAAATAGCAATATAAAAACAATTGCTTTTTTTACAACCTGAAAAATTATCTTTAGCTTATCCTTAAGGCAGATAATTTAGAATTTTTTTGGTAACCTGCTCCACGGACATGTTTGTCGAATCGATAATTATCGCTTCATCCGGCACTTTCAGGGGCGAGTGTCGGCGCTGCCGGTCCTGCCGGTCTCTGGCAACCATATCATCCTGCAGTGACTGGTATTCAGCATCAAGGCCTTTCGCCAGAAGTTCTTTGTACCGCCGGGTTGTCCGTTCTTCCACCGCGGCGTCGAGATAAAATTTATAATCAGCGTGCGGGAAAACAACGCTGCCCATATCCCTGCCTTCCGCGACCAGGCCGCCGCCGGCGCCGGCCTGCCTTTGCAAATCAAGGAGAAATTTTCTCACCGCTCCATAAGCTGATATCTTTGAAGCGGCAAAACTCACCTCTTCGGTGCGGATAAGTTCCGTAACGTCTTTGTTATCCAGAAATACTCTCAGCGCGCCTTCCGTATTTTTCAATGCCACCTCGGTTCGCGAACATAAAAGGGCCACAGCGGCTTCATCGTCTAGCGGCGTGACTGTTTTCAGCGCTTTATAAGCCAGCGCCCGGTAAAGAGAGCCGGTATCCAGGTAGACGTAACCGAGTTTTCGCGCCAGCTGTCTGCTCACGGTGCTTTTTCCCGCGCCCGCCGGGCCGTCAAGAGTTATAATCATTTTTCTTCCCATACCGCCGATGTTTCTTCCTTTTTGCGGTTTTTAAGGCGGAGCTTGCGATAATATGATAAAGAAGATAATATCAAAAAAGATCCGCGTTCGGGAAATTTTTTATGCGTAAACTGTTTCAAAATCAATATATTTCTTTAGGCGCAATTATACTCGCGGTATTTTTCTGCGCGAGCACAAACTGTGTAGCGCTGACCATTGAAGACGAAAAAAAGATAGGCAGGGAATTCTACGATAAGCTGGAACAGAATAATTTTCTGCTCAAAGACAGACAGCTAAATGATTACGTGACACAAATCGGCAACCTGGTCCTCAGGCAAAGCAGGAAAGCTCCCTTTGATTTCACTTTTTCCATCGTGGACAGCTCCGCGATAAACGCTTTTGCCACTCCCGGCGGATATATTTACATCCACAAGGGACTGATTAATGCTGTCAGTAACGAAGCGGAGCTTGCGGGAGTCATCGCTCATGAAATAGCGCATGCCAACGCCCGGCATATTGCCAGTATTATGGCCAAAGCAAAAAAATTGAATCTGGCCGCCCTGGCCGCCATCATCGCGGGCGCTTTTCTGGGAGGAGGCGCGGAAGCATCGGCGGCAATTGCCGCTTTTTCCATGGCCGCGCCAGCACCATGACCTTAAAGTATCTGCGCGAACACGAAGAGGAAGCCGACCGCCTGGGAATTTCTTACCTGACCGGAGCCGGTTATTGCCCCAGCGCGACGGTCAGTTTTCTGAAACTTATAAAAAAACATGAATTCCTCTCTAAGAGCGTGCCCTCCTATTTCCGCACGCACCCTGGCACCGACGAGCGCATTTTCTACCTGGATGGCCTTGTCCTGACCAAATATCCGGAAACGAAAGTAACAAGCATAGTGGGAAACCTGGAAAGAATGAAAGCGTTGATTCCGCTTGGTCCCAACGAGCTCAATGCCAGGCACATTCAATTAACCGCGCGGCTGGCGGAAAATCCTACTGACGTCGATTTGCTCTACGCGCTTGCTTTGACGGAAAATAAAATGGGACAAACGGATTCGGCGTTACGACGACTGAAAAAAGCTCTGGATATTTCTCCCCTGGACAGGGATGTTTTGAAATACACCGGCATTTTTTACCTGAAAAAAGGCAATGCCCGGCAGGCCCGGCCTTATCTGCAAAGCGCGTCCGAACTAACCCAGGATAATGACGACGAACTGACACTGGCGCTGGGCAAGGCCAACTTCGCCCTGGGCAATTATCTTACCGCCCTTCACAATTATCTTAAGGTACAAGATGAACCCCTTGACGATGTGGGCATCAATTACCATATTGCCATGGCTTATGGGAAACTCAACAACAGCGGTGAATCGCACTACCATTTCGGCCTGCACTTCAAGAAAGAAAACAAGACGCAAAGCGCGCTTTTTCATTTCAAAGAAGCGGTCAAACATCTGCCGGCGGGCTCGGCAAGGGCGGTATCCGCCAATAAAGAAATCGAAGAATTGACCGCCAAAACCGCTCCGGCCAAGCCTCCTCCCGCGGCAGGAAAAAACTGATTTTAATCAGTAATTTTCTCCCGCGGCCTTTTGGCATTGCGAAATAATTTACAATGCATTATAAGGGACGCACTTTAACATTTGGAAAGGAGTCTGAAAGTGAATATTTTAATTTTTGGCCCCAACGGCAGCGGCAAGGGAACTCAGGGCGCCATCGTGCAGAAGAAATACGGCGTGCCGCACATTGAAACGGGCGTTATTTTCCGGCAGAATATTTCTCAGAAAACCCCGCTGGGAGAAAAAGCAAAGGAGTATATTGACCGGGGCGAACTTGTCCCTGACGATATTACTATTCCCATGATTTTAAACCGTTTAAAGGAAAACGACTGCAGGCAGGGCTGGCTTCTGGACGGATTTCCCCGCAACCTGGCACAGGCCGAAGCCCTGTGGAGCGCGCTGGAAAAAGAGAAAATAAATCTTGATTATGTTATTGAAATAGACCTTGATCGCGAAACCGCCAAAAAACGTATTATGGGAAGAAGGCTATGCAAAGAGGATAATAATCATCCCAATAACATCTATATTGACGCGATTAAACCTAAAGAGCAAGATGGCAAAGCAATTTGTCGCGTTTGTGGTTGCGAAGAATTATCCACCCGCGCCGATGACCAGGATAGTGAAGCCATTGACAAACGTCACGGCATTTATTACGACACCGGCACCGGCACGCTGGCCGCGGTTAACTATTTCAAGGAGAGGACAAAGGTAATCACCGTTGACGGCAGCAAGGGAGTGAAGGAAGTATCGGAAGATCTTCTGAAAAAACTTGCCTAAATTAACGAAAAATATTTATCATAAAAGCCCGCCTGTTTTTTTGGGGGGCTTTTTTAATACAAAAATATGGAAAATATAAGAAACTTCAGCATAATCGCGCATATAGACCACGGTAAATCGACATTGGCCGACCGGCTGATTCAGTTTACCGGTGTATCCGATGAAAGAACATTCAAGGATCAGATCCTGGACAACATGGACATAGAGCGCGAACGCGGCATCACGATTAAAAGCAACGCCATCTCCCTGCCGTA
>DSAV01000226.1 GCA_011046295.1 Deltaproteobacteria bacterium
CTTATGCAGGATATCCGCGGACTGCAAAGGATGTATGGGATCATCTTTCCATGCCAGAATCAATGTGGGAATTAATGGCGCTTTAAAATTACTTCTTTGCGGCAAATCACTCAGGGCAGAGCCTCTGAGTATATCAGGAAGAATTTTCTCGTTCATTTCCATGATATTTCTCAGGTATTTCTCATTATCGGAGGGTTTTGCGGCGAGCAGCCATTGAGGAAGAAGTGGCCTTTGCCTCATCATCTCGACAAAACGGTTTAGTCCCTTTTCTTTGATAATGCCCGCCGCTGCGTTGTAAAGAACCGCCTGAACTGCTCTTGTTTCCCATATGGTGCTGGGGGTCACGAGCACGAGAGCTTTTATCCTTTCCGGAAACATGACGGCGGCATTTAAAGCGGTCATGCTGCCCATTGATTGTCCACCGGCGATAAAATGCCTAATCCCCGATATATCCGCTACATCATTCATATCCCTCGCCATGCTTGACCATAGATAATCCCGGGAGTTGTTAGTTCCAAAAGACAGTCCATGCCCCCCCGCGCGTCGTAACGAATAAGTTTCATTTTCTCTGTCATGCATGGAGCATGAAAATAACCGGTATCATCATCCAAGCTGATGCTGCCCATAAGCCCATGCGCCCAGATGAACGGCGTACCTTCACCGTTTACGCTAATGTTAAAAACTTTGCTTCCTTTTCTTTTCAATGACATTTATCTTTTGCCCTCGAGAGAAAATTATATCTTTTCAGTAATCATCAAAAATATATGATATTGGAAAAATAATATCAATTGTTTATAAAAAAAGCGGCTGCATCTTAAATTATCGTAATGCAACCGCTTCTGAAAACTACTATGAAACCATTATCTTATTTCTTTTTCTTCGTGGCCGGTTTTTTGGCAGTTACTTCTTTTACATCTGTGGCCACCATTTTGTAATCAACCTTTACCCTTGAACCAACTTTGACATTGCCTGTGATATTTGTCCCGGCATTACGTTCGATTAACCATTGTGTTTTTCCTCTATCAATAACGATTTTTTCAGCAGTCATCTCCACGATTTCTCCGGTAACGCTACGAGTTCCTTTTGGTCCCTGGGCATAAGCAACCACGGCAACTAAGAACACCAAACATAATACGATTATTATCTTTTTCATTAGCAATTCCTCCTATTCGAAATATCGTTGTAAAAACGTTATTTTGGATTTAAATAGCCAGGTCCCGGGGCTGAAAGATGAGGCTATTTATAAATTGCCTATTTTTTAAGAACTACAATGGAAATTGCAGCTAATATTTGTCCTAAAAAATAAACACTCCGATACAATATATTTTTCCTTTACTCACCTCCTTTCGCTTGATGATCTGGCCCCTTTTAAGCAGAAGGAAAGAAAACATATAACTGCACGTTACAGCTTCAAAACAACTTTTTTACCAAATATGATGCTTATAGATGAAAAGATAAATCACATTCCAAGATTTTAACTCTTCTTGCCTACCGCAATCTAATATACGCGGCAAGCAACAAACAGCATCTGAGAATGTTTTTAAATTTAAGCAAATTGTCCGATATTTTGTCAAGAATTATTTTTACATTTGTTGAGTTAATCCACGCCCAACTTTTCCATGCGGTAACGCAGAGAATCAAAGGTAATTTTGAGCAATTCGGCTGCCTTTGTTTTGGAACCCTTCGTCTTTTTCAGGGCTTTCTCGATAATTGCCTTTTCAATTTTTTCCAGCTCAGAGTTTAAGTCTATTCCATTTTCCCCTATGTCCCAGGTGTAAATACTCTCACCGGTGGCCGATTCCGACGCCAGAACCAGATTTTCCGGCAAAATGATGTTTGAACTTTCCATGGCCACGCCTCGCTCAATTATATTTTCCAGTTCCCGGATATTTCCCGGAAACGCGTAATTCATCAGTAACTCCATGGCATATGAAGAAATTGTTCTGATTTCTTTCTTGAATTCCTTCGCGTATTTTTCAATAAAATGATTTGTTAAAAGCGGAATGTCTTCCTTTCTCTCCCTTAGCGGCGGCATATATATGGGAATAACGTTCAGGCGGAAGTAAAGGTCCTCACGAAATTCCCCTTTTTTTACTTTATCCTCGAGATTCTGATTTGTTGCCGATATAATCCTTACATCGACCTTAATGTCATCCGCGCCGCCGATACGGCGAAATGTTTTTTCCTGAACTACACGTAAAAGTTTTACTTGAAGAACAGCCGGTAATTCTCCGATTTCATCTAAAAATATCGTTCCGCCTTTCGCGGTTTCCAGAAGGCCGGGTTTGTCCGCGTATGCTCCGGTAAAAGAACCTTTCATGTATCCGAATAACTCGCTTTCCAGCAGGTTTTCCGGTATTCCGCCGCTGTTTATCGCCTGAAAAGGCATTTTCGCTCGTGAAGAATTTTCGTGAATGGCGCGCGCCACAAGCTCTTTTCCCGTACCGCTTTCTCCCAAAATCAAAATGTTTGCCGGAGTATCAGCTACTTTTTTTATCGTCGCGAATATTTTAAGTATCTCCCGGCTTTTTCCAACCATACCGAAAAATAATTTTTCTTCTTTGGCGTCTTTCTTCGGCTCCCTCTTATCGCTGACCAGCCCCTTTTTCAAAAGCGCGCTGCGCACGATTTTTTTGAGCTCGTCAATGCTCGCGCCTTTTTCCAGGTAATCATAGGCGCCTTCTTTCATGGCATTAACCGCAGTTTCTCCCGAAGCATAGGCGGTTATCAGAATTACCGTCGTTTCCGGTTTTTTGTCTTTTATTTTTTTAAGAAATTCTATGCCGTCTATTTTCGGCATTCGTAAATCCGTAATCACCAGGTCAAAGTCTTTTCTGCTGCATAAATTAATCGCCTTCGCCGGGTCTTCCGCGCTGGTCACTTCATATCCTTCTTTGGCCAGCATGATTTCCATGAATTCCCTCATGCCCTGATCGTCATCTAATACAAGGATTTTCGCCATTGCTTCCTACCTAATTTATTATTTCATGTGTTTACCGGCAATACCTTCTCTATATTTACCGGTAACCACACGATACAATTCGTGCCCACATTGACAGAGCTGTCGATTCTTACTTTTCCGCCATAACCATCAACAATACGACCTACAATCGTCAGGCCCAGGCCGGTGCCTTTATCTTTATTGGTGTAAAACGGCTCAAATACTCGCGCCAGATTATTTGTTTCAATTCCGCAACCTGTATCGCCGATTTTGATTACCACATATTCTCTGCCGTCTTCCATTTTTTCCATTGATGCTTCAATCTTTAAAGTACCGCCTTGTGGCATTGCCTGAAGGGCATTGATAATGAGATTATTGGCAATCTGTCTCACCTGTTGCCTGCCGGCGAACGTTTTTGCTTTTTTGGAATATTTTTTGTTTATATTAATATTTTCCGGAAAATTCATTGAGACTCTGATGCTTTCGATGACTTCGTCTATTACATTTTCAATATCGACCGATTCTGGAGATACGGGAATCGGACGTGCCAGTAAAAGAAAATCACTCACAAATCTGTCTAACTGATTTTTACCGCGTAAAATTATCTGCATCAGTCGCCTGTCCGTTTCATCCAGTTTAAGCCCTTGTCTGAGCAGCTCTATGGAACCCGTTATTGAAGCAAGAGGATTTCTCATTTCATGGGCAAGCCCGGCGGCCATTTCGCCGATTAAAGCCAGCCTCTTGCTTTTTTCCAGATTTTCCTCCATGAGTTTTATCTCCGTAATATCCTGGAAAACCAAAATTTTGCCGATTTGCTTTTCGTTTTTATCCTTGAGAATCGAAATCGCGCAGCCTAAATGAATTTCTCTGCCCTTCGGTGTTCTTATCATTGCTTCGACGCGGCTTTTAATTTGAGCTGGTTTATTTTGTTGAGAAAAAAAATCCCTGAACTGGGGAAATATTTCCTCAATCGGTTTATTTTCTATCTCGCGCAGTTCAAAACCGGTTATTTCCTGCGCTGCCCTGTTAAAAGTTTTTATCCGGTTTTGCATATCAATTGTCATTACGCCCGTGTCCACCGATTCGATAATAGAGCGGAAAAGCAAATCAAGCTGCGCGAATTCCGTTTCTTTTTCTTCCAGCAGATGTCTTGTTTTTCTTTCCTGCTCGACGGCAAAACTAGCCAGAAAAGCGATGGTGTAAAAAGAAATGATGTGCAGGAATATACGTAAAAAAAGATCTCCCTCCGAAACATGGTACGCCGCTTGCGAATCAAATAAAAAAGGAGGAATTATATTGTAATATTCAAGGTCAAGCAAAAGGCCATATGCTATGGCACAAGCTGAGGCGACAATCAGCCCTACTTTACGTCCGATAAAAATTACCGAATAAATTATAATGAGCGTGTACAGAAGCGAGTAATTGCTCTGAACACTGCCTGAAAAGTAAACTAAAATAGTAATCAGAACAATATCAACATATAGCTGTAGATAAACATTAAAACGGATATCTTTTACTAGTTTGAGGAGAAACGCATAGGCAATCGAAATTATATAAGTAACACCGATAACGCCATAAAAAAAATAAATGGCGCTTTGGGAAACGGTGAAATCCTGCTTCTTGATATCCATATAAATCGCAATTGCGAGAAGCAAGGAGATTACGACAACCCGATAAATTATCAGAAGAAGCAGACGTTTTCTTTCTTTTTCGTACATCAGTCTATCTTTGACATAATTTGGTTTATTTTTTAAAATATTACCACATCATGATATAATATTTAACAACTTTTCACTGATAAAAATTGAATTATCTTATTAAAGGCCCTGCGATATTATGCCCAGAATGTTGTTTTTTCTTCTTTTTGCTCTTATTTCCGGCATTATTTCCGGCTACTATTTTACATTTCCGTACTTTGGTTATATTTTATCAGCTTTGGTCCTCTTCTTGCTACCGGCAATATTTTGGTCATTTATTAAAAAATTTAACCTATTAAGCCTTACTCTCGTTATTTTTCTGATATTCTTTGTTGGCTTTTTGAATATTGAGAAAACTCAGTATCTAATTAGCAAAGACAATCATATTATTCATTACGTTAACTCAGGTAAACACGTATGGGAAGGTGTCGTTGTTGACAATCCCGTTTTTGAGACAGACAGAACCGTACTTATTGTACGATGCATAAGGATTGTTGATCGCGACTCTTATATCCGGGTTTACGGTAATATCAGGCTGGTAGCCCCGCCTGACATCAAATTCGAGTATGGCGATTTCATACGTTTTCATTCTTCCATAAAAAAAATGAGCAGTTTTCAAAATCCAGGCGGGTTCAATTACGAACGTTACATGAATCTAAAAAATATTTACGCATCCGGTTTTGTATCTGACGATTCACAAATTATTATTTTGAGAAATAATGCCGCCGGCACCGCAAAAGCAAAACTGGAAAAATACCGCATAAATCTGAAAAAGCTGATTTATGAAAATACCACTTCGCCGCAAAGAGAGATCATCGAGGCAATGATTCTCGGCAACAAAAGAAATATCCCTTCTGACATAAGAGAGCTTTTCAACAAGACCGGCGCTGCCCATCTTTTGGCTATTTCAGGGCTTCATGTGGGAATGGTCGCTGTCGCGGCCTTTTTCCTTTTTTCTTTCCTTCTTAAACGCTCTGAATATTTATTGACCCGGTTTAATGTCGTCAAAATCGCTTCAGCCGGAGCTTTTATTTTTGTGCTAATCTACGCCTTTATCGCCGGTATGGGGATTACAGTTTTCCGGGCAACTCTCATGGCCTTGGCCTTCCTCATCGCGCTTATCTTTTCCAGACATAAAGACATTTATAATATCCTTGCTGTAACCGCACTGTTTATATTGATATTCTGGCCGGAAGCTCTTTTTGATGTCTCTTTTCAGCTTTCTTTCAGTGCAGTATTATCAATTGTTTATTTTATCCCCCGCTTAAGCATAAATGATTATTCATTATTTGCATCATGGCCCAAATGGATACAAACCATAATCAAGAAAATTTACTCTTTAATTATCGTCTGTATCGCGGCAACAATCGGCACAATGCCTTTAATTGTCTTTTATTTTAACCGGGCATCCTCAATCGCGGTTTTGGCTAATTTGGTAGCAGTCCCCCTGTTGGGCGCGATTGCCCTGCCCCTCTCCTTGGTTTTTATAATCACTTCGTCATTCTCTCCGGCAATCGGCGGCTTTTTTGTAAAATCGGCCGCTCTTTTTATACAAATGACAATTGCTTATATTGACAAACTATCATCTTTGCCCTGGTCATCTTTCACCTTTACCCGACCAACATTTCCTGAAATTATTGCTTTTTATATTTTTATAATTTTTTTAGCTCAATTACTCGACCTGCGGAAAAACAAAAAAACGCCGCGAAAAAACTTCTTTCAGAAGAATCCGCTACTAATAAAAAGCATACTGATAGCTTCCCTTTTGTTTTTAGTCTTTAATTTTACCTTTATGATTGCCCGAGACAGGCTATCAACAGACCTGAGAATTACGGCAATAGACGTTGGGCAAGGTTCTTCCGTTCTAGTTCGTCTTCCCAAGGGCAAGAATATCCTTATTGATGGCGGAGGATTTCCTAAAAGTTCCTTTGACATGGGTAAATCAGTTATCGCCCCGTTTTTGTATGCTCAAAGAATAAATACTATACATACCGTTGTTCTTACCCACCCCCATCCTGACCATCTTCAGGGTCTTATCTATATAACGGAAAACTTCAATGTGAAGGAAGTCTGGTCTTCCGGGCAACGTTCATACGATGAAATGTACAGACAATGGGAGGAAATAGTCAAACAAAAAAAAATAAGAATGAATTATTTATCGGCGCAATCATCTCCTATGGAAATCAACGGGGTGCGGATAAATATTTTGTGGCCATTAAACACTCTAGAACATGACACAAGTTATCTCACAAAAGATGATTATAATGAAACTTCTCTGGTCATGCAGATACAATATGGCCGAATCGGTTTTCTTCTTCCTGCAGACGTTTCCTGCGACGTGGAAAATAAATTAATTGAATCAAATCGCAACATTCAAAGTGACGTGCTGTTTGCCGGTCATCACGGCTCACGCTATTCCAGCTGCAGCAATTTTATTGAAAAAGTCGGCTGCCGCTGGGTCATCTTCAGCGCGGGCAGAGATAACGTGTTCCGCCACCCGCACAAAGAAACTTTAGGCAGGTTCACTGATTTTCAGGTCAAAATTCTGCGTACGGATGAATCCGGGGCGATAAAAATATCTACGGACGGCACAAATTTGTACATAAAACCATACATAAAAACCAAATAAATATCTGCTGTTTAATCATTTTTCCCATTGCGAACCTCTATGCTGTATGCTATAAATTCGCGCTAATTCGGTCATAATTTATGGAAAAAATTACGGCAATAAAAGGCATAAAAGATATCCTCCCCCAGGATTCCCCTGCATGGAATCAAATTGAGACGGCTGCCCGCCGGATTTTTGGCGATTTCGGTTTCAGAGAAATCCGTGTGCCTATTATGGAAAAAACCGAATTATTCAAGCGAAGCATTGGTGAAACAACCGATATCGTAGAAAAGGAGATGTACACTTTTACCGACCGCGATGATGAACTTATTACACTGCGCCCGGAAGCAACAGCCTGCGTAATCCGCGCTTATATCGAGCACAATATGCACAACTACGAACAAGTGACCAAGCTATACACTTTAGGACCTATGTTTCGCCGGGAAAGGCCACAAAAAGGCCGCTTTCGGCAATTTCATCAGATCAATGCAGAGGCTCTCGGCGATGAACAACCTCAATGCGATGCGGAAATTATTTTTATGCTTGTAAATTTTCTGCGATTTGTCGGACTGAATGATTTTTCCCTGGAAATTAATTCGCTCGGCTGTAAATACTGCCGGCCAACTTTTTCCCGGGATATTGTTGCTCATTTAAGCTCCGTGGAAAAAAATCTATGCACCAATTGCCAGAGGCGCATTCGCACGAATCCGTTGCGTGTGTTCGACTGTAAAGTCGACAGCTGCGGCGAGGTTATCGCAAACGCCCCGAATATTCTGAGTTATTTATGTTCGCATTGCGATGAGCACTTCAAGCTCGTCAGGACATTTCTCGAGGATTTAAAAGTATCTTATACGGTTAATTCAAAGATGGTGCGGGGCCTTGATTATTACACCAAAACCGCATTTGAGGTGACATCCAGTAATCTCGGCGCGCAAAACGCGCTGGCAGGCGGAGGAAGATATGACGGGCTGGTAAGTTCTCTGGGCGGTCCCAATGTAACGGGTATCGGTTTCGCTGTCGGCATGGAACGCCTGATGGCTTCTTTACCTCGTAAACAAGAACATGATTATCAAACAGACATATTTATCGCTGCTTTGTGTGAAAAAGCGCAAAAAATTGCTTTTTTGCTGACCAATGAACTGCGGAGCTCCGGAATTAAGGCGCAAACGGATTACACGGCAAAAAGCTTAAAAAGCCAAATGAAAAGAGCTGACAAATTGAACAGTTCCTATACTCTGATTATCGGCGATAACGAATTAGAGGATAAGAAGGTCCAATTACGTGATATGAAGGCGAAAAATCAAATAAGTCTGCCTTTGGATAATTTAACAGAAGCGATTAAAAATATTTTCAAGGAGAAGTCATAAATAATTTGAGCAGCTTTTTATTGAATGAAAACAGGACTCACTATTGTGGAGAAGTAAGTCTTTCCGATGATGGCAAAGATGTTGTTTTAATGGGCTGGGTGTGCCGGCGGCGAGACCACGGCGGCGTTATTTTTGTTGATTTGCGTGACCGTACAGGCATTGTTCAAGTGGTGTTCAATCCGGATGCCGGGAAAGCGCTCCATGTTGAAGCGCACAAAATCCGTTCGGAATTTGTTCTGGCCGTCAGGGGAAAAGTGCGTCAAAGGCCGCCGGGAATGGAAAACCCTGATTTAGAAACGGGAAAGATAGAAGTCATGGTTTCCGAACTGAAAATTCTGAATGAATCGAAAACACCGCCCTTTTCACTGGATGATGAAAATATATCCGAAAACCTGCGCCTCAAATACCGTTATCTCGACTTGCGCCGTCCGGCCATACAGAATAATTTGATTTTGCGCAGCAAGATTGCCGCAGCGACCCGCAATTACTTTGACAACCATGGCTTTATTGAAGTGGAAACTCCCTTTCTCACCAAAAGCACTCCGGAGGGAGCGCGTGATTATCTTGTGCCCAGCAGAATCTACAAGGGCATGTTTTACGCCTTGCCGCAATCGCCGCAAATTTTCAAGCAACTGCTTATGGTCTCCGGGTTCGACCGCTATTATCAAATCGTCAAATGCTTTCGTGATGAAGATTTGCGCGCCGATCGTCAACCGGAATTTACGCAAATTGACGTAGAGATGTCCTTCATCACCGAAGAACACATTATGACCTTGATGGAAGGATTAATGACTCAAATATTTGAAAAATGTTTCGACCGTGAGCTTCCTCTGCCTTTTCCCCGAATTTCCTATCATGATGCCGTCAATTTTTATGGAAAGGACAATCCAGATTTACGCTTCGGCATGAAACTGACTGATTTATCGGAAATAATGGGCAACACCGGCTTCAAACTTTTTCGGGAAGTAATAGCTTCCGGCGGTGTAGTCAAAGCGATTAAAGCCGAAAAATGTTCTAGTTTGTCGCGTAAAGACCTTGATGATCTTGCCGTTTTCGTTATTCCCTTCGGAGCTAAAGGTCTGGCCTGGGCAAGAATAAATCAAAACGATTGGACGTCTCCTATTTTTAAGTACTTTAAACCGGAAGAAGTGGCAAAGATTAATGACGCCATGCAGGCAAGTGTTGGAGACATCGTTTTTTTTGTCGCGGATACTCGTCGTATTGTTCATGATTCACTCGGCAATTTAAGGCTGCATCTCGCCGAAAAACTGAATTTAATCAAGAAAGATGACATGCATTTTTCCTGGATTACGCAATTTCCTCTTTTGGAATATTCTGAAATTGAAAAGCGTTATGTCTCAATGCATCACCCTTTTACTTCGCCTTTTCTCGAGGATATTTCCCTGCTTGATACTCAGCCACAAAAAGTCCGCGCGCGCGCTTATGATTTGGTTTTGAACGGTTCGGAAATCGGCGGCGGAAGCATTCGTATCCACAGGAAAGACTTGCAGTCGAAAGTTTTTCAAGTATTGGGATTAACCGAAGATGATTCGCGTTCAAAATTCGGTTTTCTTCTTGACGCCCTGGAATACGGTACTCCTCCTCACGGCGGCATAGCCGTTGGTTTGGACAGATTAACGATGCTTTTGGCACAGGCGGAATCCATACGCGATGTCATCGCGTTTCCCAAAACGCAAAAAGCGGCCTGCCTTTTGTCTGACGCGCCGTCAAAAGTAGACATACAACAATTAATCGAGCTTTCCCTGAAAATAGTATAGAAGTTATTGCTAACGAAATAAATTATGGCAAAAGCAAAAAAATGCACGGTGAAAAAGCGAAAAGTAACAAATAAATTTAGCCTTGTCGAAGTAAACGAGCCTAATCTTTACAAAGATATATTTCCTTACACGGAAATCAGCCGTATCATTTTCGACCATAAAAGTGTTCCCCTTTCACCCGCTAAAGAAATGTTCATTACCGATACGACATTCCGCGACGGCCAACAGGCGCGTCCGCCGTATACTGCGGAACAGATTGTCCGGATTTTCCAATATCTCAGCAAACTCGGCGGCCCCAACGGTGTTATTCGTCAATCAGAATTTTTTCTCTACAGCAGAAAAGATAAAGAGGCAGTCGAACAATGCATGTCTCTGGGCCTTCCCTACCCGGAAATCACCGGCTGGATTCGGGCAACCAAAGACGATATACAGCTGGTAAAAGACGCGGGCTTAAAGGAAACCGGCTTACTCACCTCCGTTTCCGATTACCATATATTTCTAAAACTCAACAAAAGGCGAAGCGAGGCGATGGACAGCTACCTTGGTGTCGTAAAATCCGTTCTGGATTTGGGAGTAATTCCCCGTTGCCACTTCGAAGATATTACCCGTGCCGATGTTTACGGTTTTTGCATCCCCTTTGCCATTGAATTAATGAAATTGAGACAGGAAAGCGGAATAGATATCAAGATAAGGCTCTGCGACACTATGGGATATGGCGTAACTTATCCGGGCGCGGCTCTGCCGCGCAGCGTGGACAAGCTTGTGCGCGCTTTTATCGAGGATGCCTCAGTACCAGAACATCTGCTGGAATGGCACGGTCACAATGATTTTCACCGGGCACTGAATAACGCGACGACGGCCTGGCTCTACGGCTGCAGCGCGGCCAATTCAACGCTTTTGGGCATGGGCGAAAGAACAGGAAATCCTCCTATAGAAGCTCTTATTATCGAGTATATCGCGCTTACCGGCAACGTCAACGGCATCGACACAACTGTTATTACGGATATTGCTGCATACTTCGAAGCGGAACTGGGGGTGAGAATACCTCATAATTATCCTTTCGTCGGTTCAGAGTTCAACGTTACCCGCGCTGGTGTGCATGCGGATGGCCTGATCAAATGTGAAGAAATTTATAATATTTTTGATACTAAAAAAATCCTGAAAAGACCGATTGTCACGATGGTCAGCGATGTATCAGGTAACGCCGGCATCGCCTACTGGATTAACCAGCATTTCGGGCTTGAAGGCAAAAACGCCATTGATAAAAGACATCCGGGAGTTTCTAAAATAAACAAGTGGGTCAAGGAACAATACGACAACGGACGTATAACCACTATTTCACCCGAAGAAATGGAAAAAAAGTCACGCCTTCATCTGCCCGAACTTTTCGTGTCTGAATTGGATAAAATCAAGTTTTTGGCGGAAAACGCGGCAGTATCAGCGGTCAACCAGATTATCGAACACCCTCTGATGAAGTCAATGGATGCCGACCAGCAGGAACCGCTAATGCAGAAATTTGTCGATGAACATCCTTCCATACAGTTTGCCTACGTCGTAAATATGAACGGAAAAAAGACAACAAAGAATATAACCAGCATAGTTGACCGAGCTAAATACGAAAACTACGGAATTGGCATTGACCAATCCGACAGAGAATGGTTTATAGGGCCGTTCCAGACGGGTAAAGTACATGTTACTGATTTTTTCATTTCCAAGATGACTCATGTTTTGTGCTTTACCGTGTCGGCTCCCATCATCAACGAAAGCGATGAAATGGTCGGTATTTTCGGCGTGGATATTCAATTTGAAGATTGGGTGAAAAGAGCGGAAGAAATGGAAGAAACCGACAATATCGCCCTGCGCGCCCAATACGAAGAGTTAAAACGCAAAGCAAAATTCGACTATCATTGATAGTCATTGTAAAGCGTCCATTGTTCGTATGGACGCTTGTCATCCTCTGCGGAGAAAGTCTCTATTTCTTTTATAAAACGCGAGGCTGAAAGCACAATATTTCCTTCGCCCCTCCTGTAATCAAGCGCCGGGCAGCATAAGTAAAGCTGATCTTGAGCGCGGGTCAGGGCAACATAAAAAAGCCTCCTTTCCTCTTCTTCCCCATCGCGCTCTTTGAGAGTTCTGTGTAAAGGGATCATCCCGTCCGCACACCAAATTAAAAAGACATAAGACCATTCCAGTCCTTTTGCCTGATGAATTGTGCTCAATACCACTTTTTCATCCTGTTCGTCCTCAAAGCCTTCTCCTGCGTCCATATTGGTCAGCAGCGCGAGTTCATTTAAAAAATCTTCCATATTATTAAAACGATAGGAAAAAGCGGCAAGGTGAATTAAATCTTCTTCTCGGGAAGCATAATCTGAATAATTTCTTTGCAGATAAGAACGATAATCACCTTTATTCAAAAGAACATGAATTACTTTTTCGGCAATTCTCTCTTCAGTCGGTAATTTTAAAATCTCTTGCATATTTTGTCGACATTGCTCTATTCCCGCCCTTGCCGCTGCCGTAATAATATTCATAAATTCTTGTGACAAAAATACTTCCAACGGGTTGTCTTTTTGCGACATATAACTCCATATTTTTTTAAAAGTCGCTTTGCCGATTTTAGGATACATGGTAAGCAAACGGCTCCATGGCAGCTCGTCTTTGGGATTTACCAATATTCTCATATAGGAAGTAATATCTTTAATATGCGCCTGCTCATAAAAACGTATGCCGGAGCGGATATCAAAAGGAATATTTCTGCGTACCAGTTCCATTTGCATCTCCATGGAGTGGTAATGGGCTCTGTATAGCACGGCTATTTGAGAAAGCTCAACGCCACTGCGGTAGAGTTCTTCGATTCGCTGGGCAACGAAATCAGCCTGCTTCAAAACGTTTTCCGCGTAAACAGCAACCGGACGTGTACCGCTTTCCCGCAGCGCCTTTAGCTTTTTCGGATATCGATTTTCATTCTTGTTGATACTCAGATTAGCCAAGTGCAATATTTCCGGCGTGCTACGGTAATTTATTTCCAGTTTATAAATTTTGCAATCCGGATATTTTTTGTGAAAATTAATGATATTTTCATAACTTGCCCCCCGGAAAGAATAAATACTTTGCGAATCGTCGCCGACAACCATCAGGTTTTCCTGCGAACAAGCGAGCATATCGATGATTTCCGCCTGAATGATGTTAACATCCTGGTATTCATCTACGAGAATGTGTTTAAATACTCCGGAAAGAATGTTTGTTACGTCCGGATTATCTGCAAGCAGCAACCGGCAATTATAAAGTAAATCATCAAAATCCATTACTGACATTTCTTTTTTTTTGCGGATATACAAAAGAGCTGTCTGGTTAATATCATCCGTATAATCAAGCAGATACGGATATCTTCCTGCCAGCACATCTTCCAGGGAATTTTGCGTGTTCAGTATTAAGCCGATGATATCGCCGATAATGTTGCTTTTTGGAAATTTTTTTAACTTCTGTTCTATCCTTAATTCGGATATACATGTATTTATGAGTTGACGTGAATCTTCCCTGTCCAGTATGGAGAAATTTCTTTGATAACCTATACGGGTAGCGTACTTTCTAAGAATTACATGGGCGATATGATGAAAAGTTCCGCCCGTTATTGTCCGGGTATGTAAACCAGCCAGGCTTTCGACTCTGCTTAACATCG
The DNA here is from genome assembly GCA_011046295.1 of Deltaproteobacteria bacterium. Classification (GTDB taxonomy): domain Bacteria; phylum Desulfobacterota; class Syntrophia; order Syntrophales; family Smithellaceae; genus UBA4810. The sequence continues at coordinate 14,071 of DSAV01000226.1, forward strand.
AGCGCGCCGCTTTATTAGTAAAAGTGGCCAGTAAAATACTTTCCGGGTTAACGCCGCACTCCAGAAGGCGGGCGACACGATAAGTAAGGGTTCGTGTTTTGCCGCTGCCCGCTCCCGCCAGAACGAGAAGCGGCCCCTTCTCTTCCATTACTACTTGATATTGTTCATGATTAAGCTCTTTTTCGTAATCGATCATTGAGCAATTTCAACGGTTTAAACTTCAGATATATTAAATGCCTTAATCGCGCTGACAGTTTCACTTGCATGAAGTGATTCAACATTTCTTAATAATCCTTCTTTTGCGTAGTATCCGATAAGCGGGGCCGTTTTCTGGTTGTATATTTTTATTCTTTCCGAAATGGCTTCAGGAGTTTCGTCGTCTCTCTGCACCACTTTATGTCCGCATATTTTACATACACCGCCTTCGGCGGGGGGATTATTTTTTATGTTATAAATTTCCTGACAGGAGGAATTGCAACATGTTCTTCTCGTGGTGAGCCTCTCCAATATAATCTCCATGGGTGCTTCCAGATTAATTACGTAATCCAGATTAATGTTCATTTTTTCCAATAATGCGCTTAACTGCTGCGCTTGCGGAATTGTACGCGGGAAGCCATCCAGAATAAATCCTTTACGGCAATCACTTTGCATCAAGCGTTCTTCCATAATTTCCATAATCAGATGATCAGGCACAAGATTGCCGTTATCCATATATTCTTTTGCCTTTATTCCTAATTTTGTCACATCTTTTACCGCGGTGCGCAAGATATCACCGGTAGAAATCTGCACGCAACCGTTTTCCCTACTTAGAAGCTTGGCAATCGTTCCCTTTCCGACGCCCGGTGAACCCAAAAGTATTATTCTCATATTCTCTAATTCTCCATAAATTGATTATTAAACAGGTAAAGCGTTTCTATACTTAAAGGCGGCAAACGTCAAGAATAGATGCGGTTTATTTGTTTATTACAAGTTTTATTTCAAAAAGATAGGGGGTTCTGCACCCCATTTAGGAAACCGTTTCATAGTCAGTGCACAGTGAGATGACCGACCTGTTCTTTAGTAAACGTAAGCGGCGTTTTCAAGTCGATGGTGGAGTGATAAC
>DSAV01000187.1 GCA_011046295.1 Deltaproteobacteria bacterium
TTAAATGGGAGACCGAGAAAAATCTTGAACTGGGAAAAACCTTGTGATGTATACCTACAAGTGTTGCGCTAAAAGGTTGAGAGTGCCTTAGCAATAATGTTATTCATTTTCTTTCTTTTGCCGGCCGGTGTCATCGGCGGAAATTCCGTGGAAGAAGCGTTTAAAAAAAGCTTCCCCCGGCAGAATTTCGAAAGCATCAGCCCCACGCCGATTGCGGGGATCTACGAAGTTTATGCCGGCAACCAGACTTTCTATTTTTCGCCGGAAGCCGAGGTTATCATAACCGGCAACATCATTTCCAAAGACGGCGTTAATCTGACCCGTCAGCGCCATCTGCAAAAAATGGCGCCCAGGATGGCTGACCTGCCCTTGAAAAGCGCATTGAAAATCGGCCGGGGCAAAACCAAAGTTCTGGAATTTACGGATCCCAATTGCCCCTATTGCCGCCAGGCTTTCCAATATTTTGCCAAACGCAAGGATGTTACCCTTTATGTATTCTTAATTCCCCTATCTCAGGATTCAGAAAAAAAAATAAGGCATATTTTTTGCGCAAAGGACAAAATCAAGGCGTATGAAGATGTGATGACGGGAAAGATGGACAGTAGCGCGCCGTTTGATGCATGCACCGATAAAAAAGTGGAGGATACGATAAAGACTCATCACAACCTTACTTCACAGGCGGGAGTGAGAGCAGCTCCTACTTTTTACATTAAAGGAGAAGTCGCCGAAGGTTTCGAAAAAAACAACATCGAAAATATTTTGAACAAATAAAACAGCGCGCTCTTTTCTTCAGCCCTCCAAGGGCTTTATGCCGCTAACTGATTTTTGCGCCTGCCGGCGCGTCGCCGTCGGCAGTCAACACAACAAGCTTTTCTCCCGTATCCGCGGCTAAAAGCATGCCTCGCGATTCTATCCCCATAAGCTTTGCCGGTTTCAGATTGGCAATAACTATTATTTTCTTACCGACTAATTGTTCGGGGGCGTAATCCCTGCCGATACCCGCGACGATGGTTCTTTCCTCACCGAGATCGATTTTAAGTTTGATGAGCTTTTGAGACTTGGGAACAAAATCAGCTTCCAGTATTTCGGCAACACGCATGTCGATTCGGGCGAATTCCTTATAATCGATTTCGTTTTTGCCGCCTGCCACATCATTACCTGGGAAAGCCTGTTTTTGAGCGGTAAAGTCAACACGCGGAAATAATGATTCACCGCGTGAAAGCGGCATTCCCGCTTTCAGCGCTTCATCATTTATAATAATGGATAAATCCGGGTTCACCGACGCACCCGCTCCTGCCTGTTCGAATATCTTATGAGCCGCCTGCGGCATAAAAGGATATATCAAAACAGCTATGGCCCGCAGCGCGACAAGCAGATTATAAATTATCTTCGTCAATTGTGTGGAGTTTGCCGGGTCTTTGGCCAGAACCCAGGGCTCTTTTTCCACGATATATTTGTTGACCGTATTTATAAAATCCCAGATAGCGATCAACGCCTTATGCAGAATCATATCCGCAAAAGCCGCCTGCGTTTCCCGGACAGCGGCCAGCGCGGCTTTTTGCAGCGCAAGATCTTTGTCTTTGATGTCGACTTCAGGGACTTTGCCGTTGCAATACTTGATAGCCATGGTCATAACTCGGCTGACCAGATTGCCCAGGTCGTTGGCCAGATCGGAATTCATCCTCTGGACAAAGGCTTCTTCGGAAAAATTGGAATCAAGCCCGAAAACCATGTCGCGTAAAAGAAAATAGCGAAAAGCATCCAGTCCGTATTTATCCTTCAGATCAAGAGGCCGAATAATATTTCCCAGGCTCTTCGACATTTTGCTTTGTTCAAAGTTCCAATACCCGTGAACATTCAGATGCTGATATGGCTCAATACCAGCCGCTTTAAGCATGGTCGGCCAGTAAATACCATGAGGCTTCAGAATATCTTTCGCGATAAGATGCTGGGCGACAGGCCAGAATTTCCTGAACTTTTCCCCGCCGGGATAATCCAGCGCCGTCACGTAATTAATCAGGGCGTCAAACCAGACATACGTCACGTAATTTTCGTCAAAGGGCAGTGTTATGCCCCATTCTAGCCGGCTCTTGGGACGGGAAATGCACAAGTCTTCCAGCGGCTCCTTGAGAAATGACAAAACTTCATTGCGGTACCTTTCCGGACGGATAAAATCAGGATTTTCGTTAATATGCCTAACCAGCCAGTCCTGGTACTTGCTCATCTTGAAAAAATAGTTCTTTTCCTCAATATACCGGGGTTCTGTGCCGTGTTCCGGGCATTTATTTTCTGCGATCTCCTTTTCGGTTAAAAATCTTTCACAGCCGAAGCAGTAATAACCGCCATAGCTGCCGAAATAAATATCACCTCCGTCGTAAACTTTCTGCAAAATGCGCTGGACGGTTTCAATATGGTTCTTGTCCGTAGTACGGATAAAGTAATCATTGGTTATCGCCAAATGCGGCCACAAATCCCTGAACTGAGCGCTGATTTTATCCGCGTAATCCTGCGGCGTAACGCCCGCTTTCTGGGCGGCCTGAGCGATTTTATCTCCATGTTCGTCAGTACCCGTAACAAAATAAGTTTCCATACCAGCCATACGATAAAATCTCGCCATAACATCGGCAACGATTGTTGTATAGGCGTGACCGATGTGCGGTGAGGCGTTTACGTAATAAATCGGCGTTGTAACATAAAAAGTTTTCTGCATATCAATTACCTTCCGCAGATTCACGATTGCAAGTCGTTATCATCTTCGAGTTTTTCCAAGTCTTCAATATCTTCACCTTCCGGCAAGCCTTTGTCTATATCATCAACCTGTACAAGTCCTTCAACCATGGTTTCTTTATAGCTTTTCCTGTCTCCCGTGTATTTATCGTATTCAAAGGCCAAACAGCACATCAACCTGCCGCACAGACCGGATATTTTTTCAGGGTTGAGGGATATGCTTTGTTCCTTGGCCATTTTAACGGTAACTCTTTCAAGATTTTGCAAAATACCCGCGCAACAGACCATCCGTCCGCAAATACCCATGCCTTTGACAACCCGCGCTTCCTGGCGCGCGCCGATTTGCTTCAACTCAATACGAGTCTTGAATTTCTGCACAAGGTCTTTAATAAGATCGCGAAAATCAACTCTGCTATCAGCGCTAAAATAAAACATCATTTTACTTCTGTCGAACTGACAATATACCTCGATCAGTTTCATGGGAAGATTTCTTTCCTTGATTTTTTCCCGGCAAAATTCTTTTGCTTCTTCCTCGAGCTTTTCGTTTTCCTTTTTATCCTCCATATCGCCGGGAGTCGCTTTACGCAATATTTTTTTCAGATTCGGCGGCAGCTCCGAGGGGCGGCATCTGTTAACTTCGGTAACGACGATGCCCAGAGACACGCCATTGTCCGTCTTTACGACAACCGTATCCCCCACACGGACAACAAGGTCATCGGCATCAAAACTATAAACCTTGCCCTCTTTTTTAAACTTAACACCAACTATATTAGTAAGCAATTTTCCCGCCGCCAAAATTTAATAATGTAGCTTAAATGCCATTGTTTCCAATGTCAACGTTTTGTTCAAGTTCCGCTCCAGCGCTTCCTGTGCTTCACCCACGCGTTCGATATTCTGCAGGATTTGCTTACCTGACAGGCGATCGGCCGCAGTCGCAATAAATCCGGCTTTATCCTGGTTTAAAAGCATTTGAGTTTTTTTTGTTTCCTTAAATACAAGCGCATCGCGGAAATAACTGCCGATTATATCCAAACCCAGCCTAGTATCATTTTTGCTTTGCGCCAAAAAGGAAGCCAGATCAATCATGCTGAAGGGCTTTCCCTTTTGCGTGGACGTAAGAAGCTCAAAAGTTGCCGCGCGGAACGCGATGACTTCTTCATTGTTTAAGTCCAGCGCGCGGCCAATAGAACCTCCCGAAAGCCCGGCCAGCAGAAGAGCCCTTTGCTTTTCCATGCCTTTATGCTCCATTAGGAATCCGGCCACGGACTCCTGCCGCAAAGGATTAAAACGCATATGCAGGCAACGTGAAATTATCGTCGCGGGCAGCGCGTAAGGCCTGTTGGTAACCAAAATTATCAAGTTGGCTAAAGATGGCTCTTCCAGCGTCTTTAAAATGGCATTGGCAGCCTGCTCGTTCATTTTATCGGCATTGTCAACAATAAAGGTCCGACAGGCGGCTTCCAGCGGTTTAAAATTCATCTGCTCCTGAATTTCACGGACGGCGTTAATACGGATAAACTGTCCTTCCGGCCTGACGAAAAAAAAATCAGGATGAACCGCGCGCGCGATTTTACGGCATGTAGCGCAGTTGTCGCAGGAATCATTTAACGTATCAAAATTCGCGCAGTTGCACGCCTTGCCGAATTCAATAGCCAAAGTTCTTTTGCCGATCGCCTCAATACCACTGAAAAGATAAGCATGCGCCGTTCTTTTTTGAGATAAGGTTTTTTGAAGGGCTTCTATCTGTTTTTCATGACCAAAAATATCGCTAAAAGCCATAACCCAAGTTTCAAGATAAACTTATAAAATTGTTATTTCATATTCAAAATTGACATAAGGTGCCCGCGCACTTCATCTTGAACCTTTTCGATATCGCGGGTCGCATCAATTATTCGCAAACGCTGTGGTTCTCTTTTATAGATATAAAGATAAGCTTCGCGAACGCGACTGTGAAATTCAATATCTTCTCTTTCAAAACGGTCGGAAAACGACGAATCTTTAAGAGAGTCGTTGCGTTTTATCGCTCTTTTCAACCCGATTTCCACCGGCAAATCGAAAAGCAAAGTCAAATCCGGCTTCAAATTCATCGCCGAGTAGTCATTGATGATTTTAATATGTTCTGAATTCAGCCCTCGGCCGGCGCCCTGGTAAGCGCATGTGGCATCGGAAAAACGGTCACACAAAACCACATTATCCCCCTTAAGCGCGGGAATAATCACCTCGCGCACATGCTGCGCCCGCGCGGCGCAAAATAAAAGCAATTCCGCCTCCGCGGACAAATGATTATTGCCTCTGTTGAATAAAATATCGCCGATCTTCCGGCCTATGTCGGTTCCCGAAGGTTCCGAAGTAACTAAATGCGGCACATTATTTTTGTTTAAATATTCGGCGGCGAGACTTATCTGTGTCGATTTCCCCGAACCTTCTATGCCCTCGAAGGTTATGAATCTTTTCATTGGCTCAGCCTCCCGTGCCCAAACAAACAATAAATTAATTCATGGAATATGAAAGTGGACAAAGCAATAATCAGAACAAAAGAATATGCTTTTTTACTTATGGATGTAGCGTGCAGCCATGCCGCTCTGTAACGGAACGGCTGCCGCCGCGGCTTATTTATTTTTCCTCTTTTCCGTTACCCGGGACAATCGCCTCCACCGGACATTGTTCGGCACACGCTCCGCAATCATCGCAAAGATTCGGGTCAATAACGTACTTTTCCTCACCCTCAGAAATTGCTTCGACGGGACACTCTCCTTCACAAGAACCGCAGGCAATACACTCATCAGTAATAACATATGCCATTTTTCTTTCTTCTCCTTTTACAAAAAATCTATATGCTGTCAAATTTCACCAGGAAAATCCCGGATTATTCTCCGCTATTACGTTTTCGGTCCATACTTCGTGCTATGTAGCAACGTGACCTAAACGGAAACAACCTCTTTAATTTCTGGAATCTGGTTTTTAATCACCTTTTCTATGCCCATTTTCAAGGTCATCTGCGACATCGGACAACCCTGACACGCGCCGGTTAATCTCACCTTTACTATGCCGTCGGCAGTCACCTCCGCCAGTTCGGCATCACCGCCGTCGGCCTGCAGACCCGGCCTGATTTGGTCTATCGCTTTTTGCACTTTTTCTTTCATCTGATATCTCCTTTGTCTTTGTAACTTTTCCCAAATTTCTTTTAACGGGGTATATGGCTTATCATGTCACGCACCACTTTTTGTGCCACGGAAGACAACTGAGGCTTGAACAGCGTATAGCTTTGCGTCCGGTCATGGCCTGCTGTCCACATAAGATGCCCCGTGGCCGCTTCATAAAGCCTCATCCTCATGTTTACCTTGGCGACCTTCTTATCATTTTCAACGGCATAACCCCATACGTCCACTAAAACCAGCAAAAAAGCGTCAGCATTAACTATTTCGCCGACCTTCCTGCTTAAATAAGGATCGGAATAATTAAGCGTGTTCAATTTAGCCAGGTAATCGACAAGCGCCTTTTCCAGTTCTTTATCGGCCAGAGCCTTCTTTCTCAGCTCTTGGGCATCTACCACGCGGGTAAACCATTTTCTTTCCGCAACCATCTCAGCGACAATCTTCTCCACACTCTCCTTTGCTTCTTCATAAGGACCGGTTTCTACCTTTAAAACGGCAATGCTTTGCGGATGAAAATCCCTTGCCGCCGGGTCCAATTGCGAAAAGCGAAGCCCCCCACACGCGATAAAGATAAAAACGCAAACAAACAAAACACCCTTCAAAAATAATTTTATTTTTATCGTAAACATAACCCTTTTCTCCAGAAATATTTATTATTTATTTCAGAAAAAAGACCAAATTAAAGCGCTTAACCCTGCGATAATATACATTGTTTCAAGGAGACCTTCCAAAACAGCCCCCGAAAGCCCGGACTTTCTATCACAAACAATAAAACAAATCCACACATATAATAAACAGGCCGCAAGAAGAAGTCCCAGTAAAGTCACCCACAAAGCTAAATACGAAAAAACAAGAACGGCAAACAATGACAGGGAAATGATTTTGAGAACAATTCTGGTATTGTTTTCACCGATAAGAACCGGGATAGTTTCCTGCCCGATTAATTTATCGCTCTGAAGCTCTAAAATATCGGACATTGCCGAGCGGATAAAGACCAGACCGAAAGCGAAAACAAAAGCGACAACCATACCCGGACGGAAGAAACCGCTGCTCGTCATCGTCGGCAAAAATGCCGTTACTATACCCCATGCCGCGGCCATCGAAATATTTTTTGAGCCGGGCAAATCTTTGAGACTCTGAAAGCGCCAACCAGCGGGCAGTATTTTCATGTTGTATAAAACACCGGCCAGAGAAATCAAAAAAAGAAAAGTAAATTCAAGAACTCCTTTATGAAAAGCAAGTGCCAGCGCGATCACAATGGAAATAATCGCCAGGCGGCGATACATTACCGAGTGCCGGCGATAGCTTTCTTCCCGAAAAGAACCGATGAATCCGGAAGGTTTGCGGCTAATCAAGCGATTCAAGACATGCATGCCGTAAACAAAAAGAGACGCTATGGCGATATCAGATAATTTTGGACTCTGCCCCTGCAGCATTACGCAGGCGGCGCACAGGCATCCGGCGCCAATGGCTGAATATATATCGGTTTTGACTGCCGCGACCCAAATTTTGAGTAAAAAGTCTTTCATTTTGAGTCTGAACCTTTGTCCCGAGGCCAACATGTCCATAACCCTGTCGATAATCCAATTGGGGGTGGAAGCGCCGGCGGAAACTCCTATTTTGCGGTAAGGACTCAAGTCAATGTTTTTCATTTCGGAGGCGGTTTCAATCTGAAAAGTAGGCGTTTTTTGCTTGCAGGACAAATCTGCGAGTCTTCTGGTATTGGCGCTGTTTTTTCCCCCGACAATAATAACCGCATCCATTTCTTCCGCCAACGCGACAACTTCCGCCTGCCTCTCTTGCGTGGAAGAACAAATCGTATTGAAAACCTTTGCATCCGGATAACTTTTCCTGATCCTGTTGATAATGATTTCATAATCTTCCGTTGTTTGTGTTGTCTGGGCGACGACACAAACATTGTGCAGAGGCGGCAGGGCATCAACATCCTCTTTTGATATAACCGCAATTCCCTTGTCTCCGGCGTATCCCAGAAGAGCGTCAACTTCGGGATGCTCCCTGTCGCCCACAATAATAACCGTGTAACCGAGGGATGTATGTTTCTTGATTATCGCCTGAACGTAACCAACCTTGGGGCAGGTGCAGTCAACGACTTTTACGCCGCTGGCTTTAATTTTTTTGCGTTCAACGGGAGCAATTCCGTGCGTCCGGATAACGAGCACGGCGTTTTTTTTATCGGTAATTTCGTCTATGCTGTTTACCGGTTTTACGCCGCGGCTTCCGAGCAATTCAATTGTCTGAGGGTTGTGAATCAGCGGGCCATAAGTATAAATCTCGCGCCCTTTCTCGTGTTGCGCGATATCCAGAACGATATCGACCGCTCTGCGCACGCCCATGCAAAAGCCGGCAGTCTTGGCAAGTTTCAGTTCCATTCAATCAGCTCTGCCCCAGTAAAATAAAAAACTCTTTATTACCCGCGGGTCCCAGCAAGGCACAGGCGCATGTTCCCTCCACAGACAGATTTAACCCGCGGCTGAAATCCACAATTTCTTTTATTACCTTTTCATGGATGCCGGGATCCTTAACAACTCCGTTGTGGCCCACCTCATTTCTGCCCGCTTCAAACTGAGGTTTAATCAAGGCCAAAATACTGCCTTTTCCCGCGATCAATTTCAAAACCTGCGGCAAAACAACTTTCAGGGAAATAAATGACACGTCAATAGTGGCCATATCCGGCGCTTCCTGTAAATGTTGTCCGTCATAATAACGGATATTGGTGCGCTCGATAACAATCACTCGTTTATCCTGCCGCAATTTCCACGCCAGCTGTCCGTAGCCCACATCAAGAGCATAAACCTTGCGCGCCCCGGATTGCAGCAGACAATCCGTGAACCCCCCCGTTGATGCTCCCACATCAAGAACGACCATGTCCCGGACATCGAGCTCGAATTCATCCAGCGCGCCTTTGAGCTTCAGGCCACCGCGGCTAACGTAGGGATTATCCTCGCCCTTTATTTCCACCCGGGCATCAGCGTTCACAAGCGTTCCCGCTTTATCCGGATAAGCTTCATCAATTTTTACGGCCTTGGCCAAAATCAGCGCGCGCGCCTTCTGGCGCGTGGGACTGATGCCGCGGTCAACCAGCAGCTTGTCTAAGCGAATTTTTTCAGCTCTCATACTCATTCTAAGATTAGTGCAAAAATGAAAATATTATTTTGTCATTTGCTTTATCGTCCGGATAATGCCGTCTTCATCGATACCATACTTATGGCGCAACCGTAACTGAGTGGCGTGCTCAACGAACTCATCGGGAATTCCCAGCCTCTTTACTTCAACACCGGTCACTCCCTCTTCGGACAGGCACTCAAGAACTGCGCTGCCGAAACCGCCCTGAAGCACATTTTCCTCGACGGTAATTATTTTTCTGCAGGATGCCGCGATTTTCAAAATAAGCTCTCTGTCCAGCGGCTTTACAAACCGGGCATTGACAACGCTAACATTAATTCCCTCCGGAGAAACTTTTTTTGCCGCGGCAAGCGCGGGATACACGGTAGAACCGATGGCGATAACCGCAATGCCTGAACCTTCCCGCAACACCTCACCTTTTCCCACAACCAGCGGCACGGGCTTATCATCGAGGCTTGCGCCCACGGCTTTTCCGCGCGGGTAACGCACGGAAACAGGAAAGCCACAGGTAACCGCGGTTTTCAGCATATGGCGCAGTTCATTTTCGTCCTTGGGCGCCATGACGTCAATGTTGGGAAGAGAACGCAAATAAGAATAATCGAAAACGCCTTGATGGGTCGCGCCGTCTTCGCCGACTATTCCGGCGCGGTCAAGGGCAAAAACAACCGGAAGTTTTTGCAGACATACATCATGCAGAATCTGATCATATGCTCTTTGCAGAAAAGTAGAATAAATGGCCACCACTGGAATAAATCCTTCCACGGCGAGTCCGGCCGCGAAAGTCACCGCGTGTTGTTCGGCTATGCCCACGTCATACAATCTTTGCGGAAATATCTGCTGGAATTTATCCAGTCCCGTTCCTTCACACATCGCCGCCGTAATCGCCACAATCCGTGAATCATTGCGGGCAAGTTCGACAATGGTTTTCCCGAATATTTCCGTGTAAGTGGGAAAAACACCCGCCGCGTTGACGGGCTTTCCCGTTTCCACGTCAAATGGCGCGATACCATGATAATCGAGCGGATTTTCCTCAGCAAACTTGTATCCTTTTCCCTTTTTAGTGATAACGTGCACAAGCACAGGCCCTGTCAGATCCTTGACGTTTTCAAAGTTTTTAATCAGATAATCCAGGCGGTGACCTTCCAGCGGGCCGACGTACGTAAAGCCCAATTCCTCAAAAAGAGCTCCCGGAACCATAAATGTCTTGAGGGATTCTTCGATCTGCTGAGATAATTTGACAATCTGTTCACCGATGCCGGGAATGTTTTTTAGAAATCCCTTAATATCAGCTTTCAGTTTCGTTACCGTGTGGCCGGTCATTACCCGGTTTAAATACGACGACAGCGCGCCGACATTGGGCGAGATAGACATTTCGTTATCGTTTAAAACAATAATCAGGTCTTTTTTACTGTCGCCTGACCAGTTCAGCGCTTCAAAGGCTATCCCCGTAGTCATGGAACCGTCGCCGATAACGGCAATTATTTTATCTTTTTCCACTTTAAGGCATTTAGCCTGGGCAAAACCCGCGGCCGCGGAAATGGAAGTTCCGCTGTGCCCGGTGTTAAAAACATCATAAATACTTTCTTCCCGTTTGGGAAAGCCGCTGATCCCTCCTTCCTGGCGCAGCGTCGCGAAGCTGCTTTTACGCCCCGTGACAATCTTATGAGCGTAGGTCTGGTGTCCCACATCCCAGACAATTTTATCGTCGGGTGTATTGAAAACAAAATGCAGCGCCAGAGTCAATTCCACCGCCCCCAGTGACGAGGCCAGGTGGCCTCCGGAGGAGGCCACGGTATTAATAATCAGAGACCTTATTTCCCGGGCAAGAGCATTCAGTTCGGCAACATTAAGCTTACGAATATCTGCGGGCAGGTTGACTTTCTCCAAAATACCGGAAATCTCTTCTTCCTGTTTTTTTAACAAAATTAAAACCCTTTCTTTTTTTAAAACTTATGCCTGTCTTTTCCCTATATACCTGGCGATGAGGCGCAGGGGACGCGCCCGTTCATCAAAGCCGGCGAGGCTGTCTATCGCCGCTTCCACATACTCGTTAAGCTTCTGCTTGGCAACATCCAGCCCCAGCAACGACGGGTAAGTAAGCTTGCCAAGGACGGCGTCACTGCCGGTTTCTTTTCCCATCAGCTCGCGGTCTCCGGTCACGTTTAAAATATCGTCGGATATCTGAAAGGCCATACCTATATTTTCGCCGTAATCGGCTATGGCGTCAATTTTCCCTTTCGGCGCGCCGGACAAAATGGCGCCTGCTTTTACGGAAGCGACAATTAACGCCGCGGTCTTGCGACGGTGAATCTCCGTTAAAATATTTTCATCGGGAACAAGGTTGCCGGAAAGAATATCCAGCGCCTGCCCTCCCACCATACCGGAAATTCCCGCTCCGTAGGCTATTTCCTGAATCACCTGCAGGCGGCCCTCGGCAGGCAGCCTGATTTTTTCCGCGCGGGACAGAAGAACAAAGGCTTCCGTCAGTAGAGCATCGCCGGCTAAAATCGCCAGAGCTTCACCAAAAACTTTGTGGTTAGTCGGCTTGCCACGGCGAAAATCATCGTTATCCATGGAAGGCAGATCATCATGAATCAGCGAATATGTGTGAATCAGTTCCAGCGCGCAGGCAACCGGCATTGCCTGCGTTAGATTGCCGCCTGTCGCGTCAACTGCCGCGAGACACAAAATAGGACGCACCCTTTTGCCTCCGGCGAAAACACTGTAATGAACAGCTTCGTGAATTTCCGAAGAAATATTGTCCTGCGGCTTCAGATAATGGAGCAGGGCTTCTTCCACAATTCTGCGCCTGTCGTTCATATAAGCGCTTAAAAACTTGTCATCCTTTTCAATCACTATCTTCTTCCTGATATCTTTCTGAAATAAGTGAATCTTCTTTCCCCAAAAGCATTTCCACGCGCCGCTGAGTTTCTTCCAACTTTGAGGAACAATAGCGAATAAGCTTTATTCCCTCTTCAAAAGATTTCATCGCCTCCTCAAGCGGCATATCCCCTTCTTCCATCCTTCTTACTATATTTTCGAGTTTTTCCAAAGCGTCTTCAAATTTTTCTCTTGGCATAATTCACCCCGCAAGATAATGTCCCCGGCTTCCGCCGCAAGTTAAAGCCACTAAACACAAGTGGCTTTCTGTATATTCATCCCAAACCAAAACACCCGTTTCCCAGATGCTCATCCCTCGATTATTTTTTTCACCTCGGCATTTATACTGCCCTCGGCGAACCGGACATTTATATCTTCCCCCTCATTCAACTCATCCGCCCGGCAAACTATCTTCTGCTCCCGGAGGCTGCGCGTGATACTGTAACCGCGGCGCAAAACGCCCAGCGGGCTCAAAGATTCCAATAAAGCCGCATTTTTCGCAAGGCGCTGATTGAGCAGGCTCAAACGGCCGGAAAAAATGTTTTGCATATCACGGTTAATGCCGTTTATTATCTTTTTCTTTTCTTCGATTTGCCCGGACGGGCGGCAGTGCAAAAGGCGCAACTTCAGCCGGTCAAGTTCAGCACTCAATTCTTTTTCGGCATGACGCAAGGATGTTTTGAGTCTTGCTTTCAAAACATCCAGATGAAGCTGCCGGTCAGCCAATATACGGCGCGGGTCTTTGAGCCTTGTCCGCAGGTCAATAATTTCGCCTCGCCTGTCTTCCAGATACCGGCGGAAACCGGCTTCGATTCTGTGACCAAGTGTTCCTATTTTCCTCAATAAATCTTCTCTTTCCGGCACAACCAATTCCGCGGCGGCGGAAGGGGTTGGGGCTCGAAGGTCGGCGACAAAATCACAGATGGTAAAATCAGTTTCGTGACCGACCGCCGATACCAAGGGAATGGACGAGCGGTATATTTCTCTTGCCAGGCTTTCATCATTAAAGGGAGCCAAGTCTTCCAAGGAACCTCCTCCCCGGGCGATTATTATCACCTCGGCTCTTCTGTCGGCGTGCAGATTTTTCAGCGCCCGAATAACTTCCGCGGCCGCCTCGCCGCCCTGCACGCGCGCCGGCGCAACAATTATATTCACGGAGGGAAAACGTCTTTTTGCAATGCTGAGAACATCTTTGATCACAGCGCCGGATGGCGATGTGATTACACCGATGTTTTTTGGCAAAAAAGGAATTGGTTTTTTATGACGCTCATCAAACAATCCTTCCGCGGCAAGCCTGGCCTTGAGCTGCTCAAATAATTTTTGCAAGGCACCTGTGCCGCGCGGTTCGGCGGACTCCACGATAAGCTGATATTCACCGCGTGGGGGATAGACGCTGACCTTAGCCCGGCATAGAATATTTAACCCTTCCTCCAACTCAAAAGTCAAACCCTGCTGGTAGCGCCCGAACTGCTTGAAATAAACCGCCCTGACTTGACTCTTTTCATCCTTCAGCGTGAAATAAACGTGCCCCGACTGAGGCCGGCGCAGGTTGGAGATTTCCCCCTCGACCCAGACATACCCAAACGTTTCCTCGAGGATATACTTAATATTTTCATTTAGTTGTGAGACAGTGATTGTTTCTGGCATGGGCATTGACCTTGCGCAGTGGAGTATCAAATATTTTCAGCTAAAACAAGTTTGATTTTTATCTTTTATTTACCTTCTGGCGATTGACTTTTGACAAACCATGTTCTAATAATCCAGCCATGAAAATAAGGGGATTTCATTTTAATGAAAAAAAGAGAACTTTTAAATAAACCGGTAGAGCACATCGACATTAAATCCATTAATGCCGTCGATATAATAAAATCGATGAAGAAGATGTCTTTTTCCGCACGGGATTTGGCCAATGCCGCCGATATTTATGACCAGATGCTCCGGGAAAAAAACTGCGTTATTATGCTGACTCTCGCCGGTTCCACTTCCGCCGCTGGCTGTATGCAGGTATATACCGATCTGGTTAAAAACAATATGGTGGATGTCATCGTGGCCACGGGCGCTTCCATCGTCGATATGGATTTTTTTGAAGCTCTCGGCTTCCGGCACTATCAGGGCACTCCATTTGTGGATGATAAATTATTGCGTAAACTTTATATCGACCGCATTTACGACACTTACATCGACGAAGAGCAGCTCCAGATCTGCGACCAGACAATCAAGATAATTGCGGATAGCCTGCATCCCCGCGCCTATTCTTCCAGAGAATTTATCGTGGAAATGGGCAAGTATTTACAGAAACGCGCCGGGAAAAAGTCATCTTTGGTGCAGGCGGCGTATGAAAATGACGTCCCCATCTTCTGCCCCGCTTTTTCCGACAGCTCCGCGGGATTCGGGCTTGTTTTACACCAGCATGAACGGCCGGAAAATCACGTCGCCATTGACTCGGTTAAAGATTTCCGGGAATTAACGATGATTAAAATCAAAGCCGGCACCAGCGGCTTATTGATGATTGGCGGAGGCGTGCCGAAAAATTTCGCGCAGGATACAGTCGTCTGCGCGGAGTTACTGGGCAAAGAAGTGCCCATGCACAAATACGCCGTCCAGATAACGGTAGCGGATGTGCGTGACGGCGCGTGTTCTAGTTCCACGCTCAAGGAAGCAAATTCCTGGGGCAAAGTGGACTCATCATGCGAACAGATGGTTTACGCCGAAGCGACAACTGCACTGCCGCTATTGGCCAGTTATGCCTATCATAAGGGAAACTGGAAAAAGCGGAAAAAATGGCGGTTGACAAAAATCTTTGATTAATAAAATAAGTAATTTTGGTGGAGATGAGGGGGATCGAACCCCTGGCCTCGGCGTTGCGAACGCCGCGCTCTCCCAGCTGAGCTACATCCCCAACCCATGAATGATTCACCGGAAAAACGTTCGGGAGCATATATTATAGACTGTCCTGGTGTCAAGACATTGTTGACTCCTGTTGCCTCATAAATAAATGTTACCGAAGGAATAGCATTTTAAGGAAACGTTGCCTCATAAAAGATGTTACCGAAGCCGGGTGATCTTTTTGAGCTTCATTTCTATGATGTTTCTTAA
>DSAV01000106.1 GCA_011046295.1 Deltaproteobacteria bacterium
ACTGCTTCAATCTTTGCTTCTGGCTGTAATTCTGGAATTGGCGACCACATGATCTACATCGATAGCGTTGTCTCTTGTTCTTATAAAACCCTTTCTTTTGTGTCTCCAATGAACCGCAATGGGACACTTTTTTGTCCATTCACTCAGACCTCCTGAGTTTTTAATACATATACCATTGTTATTACTTAACTATTAACCATTTTTAGGCCCCGTTTTTTGGTATTAAGCCTCTTATTAAATATTACATAAATATGATTTTGTCATTGAGATTTCTTCCGATGTCGGGTATGGTACGCGATAATGTTTTCCGAGGAGTTGCCGGATGGATCAGCACATTTCTTCAAAATTCCATCACATTAAAGAATTCATCAAAATAAATTACCGGCATTTTAATGCTGCCGTCGTTGTCGATGCTGCTGAAGCTTATTCCCAGCATATTCGCAAAGGCGGAA
Organism: Deltaproteobacteria bacterium; assembly: GCA_011046295.1. Classification (GTDB taxonomy): domain Bacteria; phylum Desulfobacterota; class Syntrophia; order Syntrophales; family Smithellaceae; genus UBA4810. Next base: position 453 of record DSAV01000106.1, read on the forward strand.
AAATGATGATGGCTATGGGAGGTGCAATGAGCACCGCAGAGCTGGGAATAACACTGGCCGAAATGATCAGGCAGGAAAAGGTTCACGCCATATCCTGCACCGGCGCGAATCTCGAGGAAGACATCTTCAACCTCGTCGCTCATAATCATTACAAGCGCGTACCTCACTACAGAAACTTAAGACCAAAAGATGAAGAGGATTTACTCAAGAATAAACTTAACAGGGTGACCGATACCTGCATCCCGGAAGAAGAGGCTATGCGCAAAGTCGAAAGCAAGCTCCTTGATTTATGGATAAAGGCGCAGGATGAAAATAAAAGATACTTGCCTTACGAATTTATTTATCAGTTAATAAAAAGCGGTGTGCTGAAAAAAGATTATGAGATTGACGAAAAAAATTCCTGGCTGGTTGCCGCCTGCGAAAAAGACATCCCGGTATTTGTCCCCGGCTGGGAAGACTCAACGCTGGGAAACTTCTTTGTCTCCAATATCCGGAAAAATAAAATAAAAAATATTTCTCTTGTTAAGTCCGGCCTCGAAACAATGAACGTGCTCATTGAATGGTATTTAAAAACATCAGCTCAAAGTGACATGGGATTTTTTCAGATCGGCGGCGGAATATCCGGGGACTTTGCCATCTGCGTTGTTCCGCTTATCGAGCAGGACATGCAGAAAAAATGCAAGCTATGGTCTTATTTCTGCCAGATTTCCGACAGTACAACATCCTATGGCTCGTACAGCGGCGCCGTACCCAATGAAAAAATCAGCTGGGGAAAAATATCCGTGGACACCCCAAGTTTCATTATAGAAAGCGACGCGACAATTGTCGCCCCGCTGATTTTTTCTTACGTTCTTGCCGAATAAACAAAAGTCTCTAGATCATAATTTATCGAATAAAGAATTTGTTTAAAATTTAATACACCTCGGCAATTACTTATTGAAAACGTCACATATATTTATGAATAATTTAATCAGCGCCATAAATAATATTTTACCGTCAAACACTCAATATCTTGTCGGTTATGCGAATCTTCAAGGACTTTTGCCGGATAAATACCGCGGTTTTGACTATGCTATTGTTCTGGGACGCAAACTTGACGACACGATAATCGATGCCATCGCAGATGGCCCGACAATCGAATACTATAACCATTATGAAGAAGTGAACCTTGAGCTTTCAAAAGTCGTGAATCACCTGTCTGATGAAATGCAACGGGTCGACCATAAGGCCTGGGCAATTGAGCCTAATATTCTTGAGCGGGATATAGATTAAAATTTTATCAAGACCTTGCGTTTTGATTTTTCCCACAAAATGGCGGCAACACGCGCGGGGCTCGGCTGGATCGGCAAAACCGCCCTTTTCATTTCCGAAAAATATGGCCCGCGGGCACGTCTGGCTACCGTGCTTACCGATTTTCCTGTGTCTGTTTGCGCCAATCCGATTGAAGAAAGCAAATGCACAGATTGCGATCTGTGCGTCAGGATCTGCCCCGCACAGGCAGCCAACGGCCCTGCCTGGAATATCAACATTGACCGCAATGACTTTTTCGATCCGTTTGCCTGCCTGAAAAGCGCGAGAATTATCGCTAAATAACTTTGGGAAAGAAGTCAGCATTTGCGGCAAATGCATCGTTGTGTGCCCGATTGGTAAGAAGAGAAAACCGGTTAAACGCTAAATTAATAAATGCCCCCGGCATACGCCAGGCTTCTCTTCTGCAAGACACAAAAGAACTTCACCCGCCCTCGGCATACACTCAAGAGAAGCCTGCAATTAATATATATGCATCTGGCAGCCGCCGGCAATCGTGCCGCCCAGTTCGCGGCATTTCTCTAAAATATCTTCCGTAATTATTCCTTTGGCAATAACAGGATTAAAAACTGTTTTAAATTTGTAACCCAGCGCGATGCGTTCAATTGCTCTGAGCGCGCCGCTGCCGTCGTTGCCGGCGCTTATAAAAACAACAAAAGGCTTGCGGAATACTTTTTCCTGCGTGCCCTGATAGGTGCGATCAAAAAAATCTTTGAGCATCCCGGACATATAACCGAAATTCTCCGGCGTCCCTACTGCCAGTCCGTCCGCGGCCACTAAATCTTCTTCCGTGGCATCGGCAGCTCTTTTTAAAATCACTTCCACGCCCTCTACCGCGCGCGCCCCTTCGGCCACGGCATGAGCCATTTTTTTTGTATTGCCCGTCTGGGAATGATAAACAATTAATATTCTGGCCATATTTCACCGCTGATTCCATAAAATAATACATTAAAATCCAAAGAAGCTCAATGATTAATCCGTATTACCCTACAATCCTTGCAACAACAAATAAAGCGCTTTCGTACCCTTTGAGGAAAAGCTGCTTGACAAATCTGGCTTGCTTAACTATATTCCAAAAAAAGAATATATGGCGGTGGTCAGTGGATAAGTTTATCCAGGTAATGAAAGCATTGTCCGATCCCATCCGTGTGAGGATTATTAAGATTCTTCAGGAAAGGACTTTGTGCGTCTGTGAAATACAGGCATTGATGTCCCTTCCCCAGCCGTCGGTTTCCAAACACCTGAAAGTACTGGAGGATGCCGGGTTAATACATAGCAGCAAGGATGGTCTGTGGGTTAACTATTGCGCGGCGGACGGCAGTGAAAGTCCTTACGCGGCAAGCCTTCTGGGCCATCTTAAACACTGGCTTGCCAATGATGGCGAAATCAAGATGCTCCGAAAAATACTGCCCCGTATCCACCGGGAGAGAATCTGTAAAAAGGATTAGTTTTTGTTTCCATATTACTGGCTGGAAATATAAATTAAAGGTGATTTTAAAAAATATTAAATTTTTACGCAGAATAATGACGGAGGCCTTATGAGCGTATCGGTAACAAAACAACTTTCAGTGCTGGACCGCTTTTTAACTCTGTGGATTTTTCTGGCGATGGTTTTCGGCGTGCTCGTGGGATATATTTTCCCCGGCGTCGCCGAACTGATTGACCGGATAAAAATCGGCCCCGCGCCGCTGCCCATCGCCATCGGCCTGGTTCTTATGATGTATCCTCCCCTGGCCAAGGTGCGCTACGAAAAACTCTGGACAGTTTTCAGGCATGTCCGGGTATTGGCACTATCCCTGTTTCAGAACTGGGTGGTAGGTCCGTTAATCATGTTTGCCTTGGCCGTTGTTTTTCTCTACGATAAGCCCGAATATGCCGTGGGGCTTATCCTGGTGGGGCTAGCCCGCTGCATCGCCATGGTTTTAGTCTGGAATGATCTGGCCAAAGGCGATTCCGACTTGGTGGCCGGTCTGGTGGCTTTCAACGCTATCTTTCAGGTACTTTTCTACGGAGTCTATGCGTGGATATTTCTGGCGTTGCTGCCGCCGCTATTTGGCCTCGACGCGGTGATGGTTGAAATCGGCGTTCTGGAGATAGCCCTCATCGTACTTATCTTTCTGGGAACACCCATGGTAGCGGGAGTTTTCAGCAGAATCGTGGCGTTAAAAACAAAGGGCGAAGAATGGTACACGCAAAAGTATCTCCCCCGCGTTTCGCCGATTACGCTTATCGCCCTTTTGTTCACCGTCGTGGTCATGTTCTCCTCCAAGGGCGAACAAATCGTGAAGCTGCCGCTTGATGTTATTCGTGTCGCCATCCCCCTGACCATCTATTTCGTCGCCATGTTTTTCGTGACCTTCTATATGGCGAAATCAACATGGATAAAATCAGCTTACCCCCAAAACACCACTGTTTCGCTCACCGCGGCCAGCAATGATTTCGAACTGGCCATTGCCGTGGCCGTGGCGGTTTTCGGCGTTCATTCAGCGCAGGCGTTCGCCACTGTTATCGGTCCGCTGGTGGAAGTGCCGGTTCTTATCGGCCTGGTGCAGGTTGCGCTATATTTCCGGCGGAAATATTATCCCCATGAAATTATTGCCGGGGAAAAATAGCAGGGGTTAACGTCAATGTGGAAAAATTAAATTTAAGGAAAGAAAAACATGAAGATAGAAATATTGGGAACGGGCTGCGCCAAGTGCGACAAATTAGAAGAAATGGTCAGGCTCGCCATTGAGGAAACAGGAGTTAACGCGGATGTTAATCATATCCGCGACATAAAAAAAATAATGACCTACGGCGTGATGACCACCCCCGCGCTGGTAATCAACGGCGAAGTCAAGGCCACCGGGAAAATTCCTTCTGTTGAAGAAATAAAGAAGATAATCGCAAAGAAGTGACGGACGAAAAATGAAGAAAAGAGTTTTGTTTTTATGCACGTCCAATTCGTGCCGCTCACAAATGGCGGAAGGAATTACCAATTACTTCTGGGGCAATAAACTAGAAGCTTATTCCGCCGGCACGCAGGCGTCATCTGTCCACCCGATGGCCATCGATGTTATGAAAGAAATGGGCATCGACATTTCCAAACATCGTTCCAAAATTATTTCGGAATATGACGGGCAACATTTCGACTACGTCATTACGCTTTGCGGCAGCGCCGATGAAATCTGTCCGCTCTATATAGGTGGCGCAAAAAAAACGCACATCGGCTTTGACGACCCGGCGCAGACTATCGGGGCAAAAGAGGATATTTTGCGCGAGTTTCGCCGCGTGCGTGATGAGATTAAATTGAACCTTAACAATTTTTTTCAGTCGCAAAATTGAAGCGACTAAATATGTGTAGCATATTATGACAATTCATGGATATAAAATTGCTTTCATATCTGAAAAGGAGAAATAAGCCATGGAAAATTTGATTCAAACAGTTAAGAAACACCGCTTTGTAATAACCATATTGCTGGCTTTGACCGGTATCGGATTGATGATTTATTACGACTATTGCGATACGGCCTGCAGTTACCTGCAGGGGGATATTATCGGGATTGACCTCAAGTGGATCGGCATTGGCTATATGGCGGCCATTATAATCTTTGCCGCTCTTAAACAATTTGATTTTGTGCGGGCGTTATTAGCGGCGGGCTTAGGCGTGGAAGTTTTTCTGTTTTCCTATCAGATACAGAACAATATCTTTTGCCCGTTTTGTATTGCGTTTGCCGTAACCGTAATTCTGGCTTTTATTATCAACTATGAAGAGTCACCTTCCTGGCGTGAAAACCAGCTTAAGATGTGGCCTTTTTTCCTTGGAGAAGTTAATTTCCCCATGCTTAAAATAAGAAAATTGCCGTTAGTCGTTGTCGCGCTCATCGGATATTTTTTCATCTTTTTTACTTTTTCCAGCTCTACCCTGCCGGTTTACGCGCAAAATAAAAATTCCTTCATTCCTTCTCTGGGAGAAGGTCAATATGAAGTCATATTGTTTTCCAGCTATTTTTGCCCCCCGTGCAGGAACACTGATATAAAAGCCGAACCGCTCATCAGAGAAATGCTGGAAACCGGCAAGGTAAAGGTCACATTTATTGATGTCCCTTTCAGCAGGGCGATGCCGATATACGCCAAGTATTATCTCTACGCCGCAAATGTCAACGCGGATGAAGAAAATATTTTTCGCGTCCGACACATTCTTTTCAAAGCAGCTCAGGAAATGCGAATTCAGAAAGAAGACGAGCTTGTTAAGTACCTGAAAGAGCGCAAAGTTAAATGGAAAAAAATGGACGAGAAATCAATTTTCCCCTTTATGAGCGCCGTCATTCAAGAATATAAAATTAACGCCACACCCACCTGCGTCATCAAGTATTCGGCAACGGATGAAAAAAAATATATCGGTTCCGATAAAATATGGGAAGGCCTGGTAGAATTAAAAACGCATCTGCAAAAATAAAAAAAGTGAATTGATTATGAAAGAATGGCAAAAACTTCTAATAATCATCGCCGTATTTCTGGGAGTTTACTATATTCCCTGGGATTCCGTAATTATCCGCCAATCAATGCTGGAAGCGTTCATGATGCTGCAGGAATACGCCCGCGAGCACGTGCTTACCTGCCTGATTCCCGCTTTTTTTATCGCCGGAGCGATAGCGGTATTTGTCTCGCAGGCGGCGTTGCTCAAATATTTCGGCGCGAAAGCCAATAAAATTTTATCTTATTCCGTGGCATCCGTTTCCGGCTCCGTTCTTGCCGTTTGCTCCTGCACCGTGTTGCCGCTTTTCGCGGGCATTTATACGCGCGGCGCGGGCATCGGCCCGGCAACCGCTTTTTTGTATTCGGGCCCGGCCATAAATGTTCTAGCCATCATTCTCACCGCGAAAGTATTGGGGTGGAAACTGGGACTGGCGCGCGCCATCGGAGCGATTTTTTTTGCCGTCATCGCCGGACTGCTCATGGCTTATATCTTCCGCAAAGACGACGCCAACCGTCAAACCGGCGAGCTTTTCCTGCCGGAAGATGAAAAAACAAGGCCGCTGTGGCAAAACGGCGTCTACATGCTGACAATGGCGCTGATTTTAATCTTTGCATCTTTTGCAAGGCCGACAGAAGGTGATTATTCACTATGGCAGACAATCTTCTCCGTCAAGTGGTATTTAGCCGCGGGCTTGCTCTTCGTTTTGGCCGTAATGTTGAAAAAATGGTTTGTCAAAGAAGAAATCAAAGACTGGGTGAAATCCACCTGGGATTTTGCCCTGCAGATACTGCCTCTGCTTTTAGTCGGAGTTTTGGTGGCGGGATTTTTACTGGGACGCCCCGGCCATCCGGCGCTTATTCCCGAACAATACATTCAGGCGCTGGTCGGCGGCAATTCCCTGGGGGCAAATTTCTTTGCCTCCATCGTCGGCGCGCTCATGTATTTTGCCACGCTCACCGAAATCCCGATACTGCAGGGGCTGATCGGTTCCGGCATGGGCCAGGGCCCCGCGCTGGCTCTCCTTCTGGCCGGTCCCGCTTTGTCTGTGCCGAACATGATTATTATCGCCAGTGTTCTGGGCGCTAAAAAAACCTTTGTTTACTGCGTCATTGTTGTGATTCTTTCGACGATCGCCGGGATGTGCTACGGCTGGCTTGCGGGATAAAGTGATCATGACCGGAAAATCAAAAACACTCTACTGGAAATCGATGATCACCCTTGGAGTAACCATATTGTTACTTTCCCCCGGAATGTTTCCGCAGACGATTGCCGCCCAAGAAACTCGTGTGCGCTGTATGAGCCTTGAGCAGCTTAACAAGATTATTGAAACACAGAACGCTGTGATTGTCGATTTACGAACGCCCGGGGAATTTCGGCAGAGGCGCATCCCCCACGCGGTGAATATTCCTGTTGAATTGTTGCGTTCGGACCGCTTTGTGCTGGATGTCTATAATGACAGGACGCTTTTGCTGTACTGCCGCACAATCAACAAAACTAAGCTGGCGCTTTGATTTCTGGAAGGCCGGGATTTTAAAACGGTCTATGCCCTGAAAGGCGGATACGAAGCCTACCGCCGGCACAAACACTAAGCGCTATCCCTGAAAAAATGAACCGGGCAAAGATATAACCACTTCCCTGCCCGGCCTCTTTTTCCCGAGTTAAGCGAAGCTCTCCCGAATCACCCTGGTTTAATAATATCAGCGGAATTTATGAAAAACGTGCGATCTAAGCCATTTTTCCGCGCCGATAATAGAGTAAACAGCCAGCGACACGAGTATTATCAGCAACCAATCCTGCAGCGTAATCGGAGCGCTCTGGAAAATCGTGTTCATAAAAGGCGCGTACGTATACATAAGCTGAAGTATAATCATCGTGGCGCTGCCGAACAGCACCCAGGGGTTGGAAAACACACCAAGCCTGAACATCGACTTGGTAAGAGAACGGCAATTGTACAGATAAGAGAGCTCAATCATCACAAACAGATTGACCGCGACGGTACGGGCTTCCGCCAGAGGATAGCCCTGATGCTTTTGCCAGACGAAAATGCTGAAAACGGCGGCGAGCATCAAAAAGGACACTCCCAGTATCCTCATGATAAGCACACCGGTGAGAATTGGACTGTTCGGTTCACGCGGTGGATAATCCATTATATCCGGTTCGCCCGGTTCAAACGCAAGCATCAGTCCCAGAAGCAGCGCCGTGGTCATGTTGACCCAGAGAATCTGCACGGGCAGAATCGGCAGGGTTACGCCGCTGAAAATAGCGGCCAGGATAACCAGTCCTTCGCCGCCGTTCGTGGGCAGCGTCCAGGTAATGAATTTTACCAGGTTGTCGAAAATCCGGCGGCCTTCTTCCACCGCGCGCGTGATACTGGCGAAATTATCGTCGGTAAGAACCATGTCCGCCGCTTCCTTGGAGACATCCGTGCCGGTAATGCCCATGGCAACGCCTATGTCCGCCTGCTTCAGGGCGGGCGCGTCATTAACGCCGTCGCCCGTCATCGCCACAACATGATCGCGCGCCTGCAACGCTTCCACCAGCCTGAGTTTCTGTTCCGGCGCGACACGCGCGAAAACAGAAGTTCTTTCCGCCTCGCTGATCAACGCTTCATCCGTCATCTTCTCCAGTTCTTTTCCGGTAATCGTCACCGGAGTTGAATTATCTTTTCTTACTTCCTGGCCGATGTTCAGCTGCCGGGCGATTTCCGTGGCGGTTATCGCGTGATCTCCGGTAATCATTTTCACCATGATGCCCGCTTTGTGGCAGTCGCGCACGGAAGCGATGGCTTCCGCGCGCGGCGGGTCAATCATGCCCTGAAGTCCCAGAAACGTAAGACCGGACAGACAATCTTCGACTTCCAGGGCTTCTTTATCGGTTACTTTCCGCGCCAGCGCAAGCACGCGCAACCCTTCGCGCGCCATTGAATCGACCTTGGCTAGCAAACTATCCTTATCTAAAGCGGCTCTGCGGCCTTCAACGTTAATATGGCCCGAACACGCCTCCAGTACTTTCTCCACTGCTCCTTTGACATAAATCATATTTCCTTCTTCTGTTTTATGGCTGTGGAGGGTGGCCATAAACTGCCGTTCCGACTCGAAGGGAATCTCGTCAAGGCGCGGCATTTCCTCTTTTGCTTTTTCCGGCGTGAAGCCTGCTTTGCGCGCGGCGGTAATCAGCGCGCCTTCCGTGGGATCGCCCTCGATGCGCCAGAGATTATCTTCCTGAACAAGGCGGGAATCATTACACAGAAGCCCCGCCATCAAAGTTTCCTTAAGAACAAAGGGTAGGTCGGAGCCAAGCGGCTTTTCTTCGCAAAGCAGCTCGCCTTCCGGCGCGTAGCCGCTGCCGCTGACATCGTATATGCAATTGGCGGCAAATATCTTTTTTACCGTCATTTGGTTTTCCGTAAGCGTTCCGGTTTTATCCGAACAGATGACGGTAGTGCTTCCCAATGTTTCCACGGCGGGAAGTTTACGTATAATGGCTTTTTTCTTGGCCATGCGGTTTACGCCGATGGCCAGTGTGATGGTTACGGCGGCAGGCAACCCTTCGGGGATCGCGCCTACGGCAAGGGCAACCGCGGCGAGAAACATATAGACAGGGTTTTCCCCGCGCCATAGTCCGACGAGAAACGTCACCGCGGCCAAAAACAAAATTGCCACAACCAATACTTTGCTGAACGCGGCAATTTTTTTCGTCAGCGGAGTGGAAAGGTCAGCGGCTGAAGCAATCAGCCCGGAAATACGGCCGGTCTCGGTTCCGTCACCCGTGGCCACAACAACGGCGCGCGCCTGTCCGTAGGTAACCAGCGTGCCGGCGTAGGCCATGTTTCTGCGGTCGGCCAGTATTGTATCTTCTTCAATAACCTCTTCTTTTTTGATTACCGGCACCGATTCACCCGTCAGCGCGGACTCATCCACCTGCAAGTCACGGCAGCGCAAGATACGGACATCCGCGGGGACTTTGTCACCGGAATGCAGCTGGACAATATCGCCCACGACAAGATTTACCGCGTCAATGGTCTGCCACTTGCCGTCGCGCAACACATTGGTCTGCGTCGTCATCATTTTTTTCAGGGATTCGATGGCGCTTTCCGCTTTCGATTCCTGAATAAAACCGATTATCGCGTTTATAATGACCACGCCGAAGATTACCGAAGAATCAACCCATTCTTTCAAAAATAAAGTAACCGTGCCCGCGACCAGTAATATATGAATAAGCGGCTGATGAAATTGCAGAAGAAATTTCACCAGAGGACTTTTTTGCTTCTGCTCGGTAACCATATTCGGCCCGAATTTCTCCAGCCGGTGTTTCGCTTCAAAAGGAGACAGTCCCTTGTCCGGTTCCGTATCCAGCAGTTTGGTAACTTCCTTGGCATCGCAGTGATGCCAGTGTTTACACACAATCGACTCCATTAAACAACCTCCCGTTTTTACACAATAAACCCCTCACCTTAGGGGACTTGATCAAAAAACCTAGATTTTAAGTGTTTCCTCTGATTTATCAAAAGATACCCAAATAATCATTGACTTATAACGCGATAAGATAAAAATTGTCAATAAAAACCGGCAATAAAACATTAGAAGGGACGCCGAAAAGCTTGAAAATTACAAACAGTTTTCCAGTATTTTTCGCATTATTTCCAGCGTTACTTCCTTTCGTTCGCCCAGATTTGTCATGCCATGCTCCGTGAGCTTTTCCAGAATCTCATCAATAGATTTTTTTTCTATGCCGTAGGCGCGCAGCCGCGTGGGCAGCCCCATGGATTCGAAAAATTCCCGGGTTTTGTTTATCGCTTCATCTATTCGTTTATTCTCATCTCCCGATTTTATTCCCCAGATACGTTCGGCGTATTGCAGAAGCTTTTCTTTTTTTTCGCCGGCACGGATTTTCATCATCGCCGGGACCAGGCACGCCAGCGTCTGCGCGTGATCCAATCCATACAGCACAGTCAGTTCGTAACCGCCGCGATGCGCCGCCCAGTCCTGCGGCACTCCCGCGCCGATGAGACCGTTGAGCCCCAATGTCGCGCCCCACATGAGATTGGCGCGCGTGTCGTAATCCTTCGGATCAGTTAACGCCCGCGGGCCTTCTTCAATCAGCATCAGGAGCAACCCTTCGGCCAATCTGTCCTGCACTTTTCCGTTAACAGGATAGGTCAGATATTGCTCCAACACATGCACAAAAGTATCAACAACACCATTGCCGGTAAATTTTACCGGCAGTGTAAAAGTCAACGTGGGATCACAAACGGAAAACTTCGGATATAATAAATCATTCATGATGGCCTGTTTTAGCTTAAGTGCCTTGCGGGTAATTACCGCCCGGTTATTCATTTCCGAACCGCTGGCAGGCAGAGTCACTACCGTACCCACCGGCAGCGCCCGCGCAATGTTTCTGCCGGCATTTTCCAGTAAAAAAGCGGGCTCTTCCTTAAAAGGAATAGCCGCGGCCATAAATTTTGCGCCGTCGATGACCGAGCCGCCGCCCACCGCCAGCAGAAAATTAATTTTGCTTTTCTGCGCCAGTTTTACACCTTTCATTAAAGTTTCATATTCCGGATTCGGCTCAATACCGCCGAACTCGGTTAAATCATAACCGCCGAGAGCTGTTTTAACTTTGTCCAGCACACCGTAGCGCCTCGCGCTTGTACCGCCGTAGGTAATCATAATTTTTGATTCAACTGGTATCTCCGGCGCGAAGTTTTCCAGAGCCTTTTTGCCGAAAATTATTTTGGTGGAATTATGAAAAATAAAATCAAACATCGCGGCAGTTCTCAGTTGGCATCTCTTTTTCGTTTCGTCAGGCGCAGGAGGCGGCTGTCAACGCGTCTGTTTTTTTTCTTAAATAGTTTTTGCCGGATACATGTTCTGCATGCACTCCGGACACAGAGCGTGGCTGAATTCCAAATCTGCATGTTTGCTTAAGTAAGTCTCCAGCTGGTTCCACGAACCTTCATCATCCCTTATTTTTTTGCAGTGGGCGCAAATAGGGATCAGGCCGGTGATGGTTTTAATCTCGCTTTGCGCGGCAAGCATTTCCTGCTCAACCCTCTGCGCGTTGATAAGAATTAACGCGATTATCAAAATTATATAAGCCGCGATACTAACCAAAATACTTAACTGGTGGGAAAAACCAGCCGCCATCAAATCCGTCAACCTTTCGCCCGCAAAAAAAGAGGCGGCTATCCTGAAGACAGGCCAGGCCACAATGAGAATCAAAAACCAGTATAGAGCATAATTTCTTATCTGCAGCACACGCGGCAAATCACGCCGCACGATAATAAGCATAATGATGCACAACAGCGCCTGAAAAAAAGTAAATACAATTAAGCGGGAAGTCAAACAGGGCTCGACATAAATAAAATAAAAATATAGCGCCGCAAAAACAAACATGGATAACAGATAAAATTCATAATATGGCCTCACTCCGGCGAAAAGTCCCAGGCCAATGTTAACAAAAATAATGGAAATGATAATTAAAGCTCCGGCAACAACGATAGACAAAATATCCGGCCAGAAACCGTGCCGGCTGAGCAGCAGCATGCCCGATCCGTTTGCCAATGCCGCGAGTATCCAGTAATTAAAACCGTCGTACGTCTTTTGCTTCCGCCGGATATAAAACATGCACGCGAACAGGATGAAGGAAGTCAAGCCGGAAACAAAAATGAGCGTGCGCATATCAAGAAAAGAATCCAAAACTCTACAGGCTCCTTTCAATTCATGTGTTGCGCAGTTTTTTACAATTGTCCGTCCAGGAATATCCGTTTATATTTAATGACCGCACGACGAGCAATTCGTCGATGAGCAGGAAGAACAACTGGAGGAGGCGGAAGACGAGACGCCGGAGGATAAACCCTTTCCCAACGAACCGTATCTGCCTTTTCCAACTTTTGATATCAGTTTACGTGTTTTCTTTGATTTACACTTGGGGCATACGGCCTTGGGCTTTTCGCTCATGCTTATGGTCAAAACTTCAAATTGTTTTCTGCATTTATCGCATTGAAATTCGTAAATCGGCATATTTTTTCTCTACCTGATTTAATCTAGGTTTTCACGGCAAAAATGTCAACATCATTTCGACAATTTTTTTAAGCAATAAATTGCTAATTTAATTAAATTATCTTTTCAATCACCCACCGGGCACTTCGCCAGGCAATGGAAACAGAAATACTGAAAGCCGATCATCTGCGACTGATACAGGCTCATGTATTCGGAGCTGGTAATCATTTTTTCCCACTCCTCCGGGGCGGCGCTCATAAACTTACCCCAGAAAAGCATATTGGCGCCGATACCGAACGGCTGCGAATGCTTCATACATTTCATCTCGTCCGTTTTTCCCTCTTCATCAAGAGCGTGGCCGGAACATCCTTCTACGCACACATCGCATTTTAGGCACAAATCTTCCGTAAACGGCGGATCAGGCGGCAACTGCGCCTCGCACAGTACCGTCGCAAAAAGGACGCGCGCGCCAAACTTCGGATGAAGCGCCAGGTTGTTGCTGCCCCAATTACCCAGCCCGGCGGCAATAGCCGCATGGCTCTGGGAAAAATCCGCCACCAGCCCGTATCTGGCCTCGCGCGACATATTCAGCGGATAGGACAACGGCGTGGACATTGCTTTGCAACTGGCTTCCCTTTCCAGAAATCTTGCCAGTTTGTAGTTGCAGGACTTCATAAGTTCCATCAAATCCATCCTGCCGCTCATGGCGATGCGCTTGTTTTCGCTTTCGCAATTGGACAACTCTTTGAAAGCCATAACAATCATGGATTTTGCCTGGGGAAAAATTGTTTCTATCTTCGGCGAAAGAGAACTTTTGTAATCACTGACAGCGCCGATTCCTACATCATCCACACCCAGGCCAGTCACATTCTTTTTGATTTTTTTAGCGCCGTGCTCATAATTTTACTCCATCTTCAACAGGCATTGTTTCCATTTTTGACAGATTCGCCCGGGGCCGGGATAATTCACCCGGAGCCAGAACCTCTTGATACATCAATCCCCTTATTTGCCGCTTCTCGCTTACTGTCTAAAAACCCTCTTTTCTTTAATTTCCTTTATATATTCTGGAGGAATGGCGGTTTCGGCGTGTTTCTTTTTCAGGCGCGGCTCCTTTTTCTTTTTAATTCTGGAAAAATATTCGTTGATTTTTTCCAACACATCAAGCCGGTGCCGCAGTGCCTCTTCATGAAACCTGTAATAATCGGATTTTTTAAATTCCGGTTCCGGAACCTTCAGCATAATTTTTGCCGTCTTAAATATGCCGAATTTTTTCAGTTTCCTTATCACCCGTTTTTCCCAATCTTCTTTTCCATATCGCAGATGCTTTTCGGGAATGTCCAGGTTAAATTTTTTGCCGTAGTCTTTGATTACGCTTCGCCAGTAGGCGCATCTTTTGTTGAGGTTTCCGGTCGTCCTGATTCCCGCCCATACCATTTCCAGCACCTTCCCCGGTTCATCGCGCTGCGCCAGTTTCCGCGCTTTGGCGTATTTTAGAATCAGGCTCTCATATAAACTCATAAATCCCTCCCGGAACTTGAACGAATTTGACACGGAATGCCAGTCATCGCGGTAACACAGGTACTTCCAATTCTGATACGGAATGTCCGGAAATCTGTATGCCTGGGCGTGTCCCACCGCAGGGGCCGCTTCGAACCACTTTCGCATTACCAGCCACTTGAGCTTGTTTAGAAGGTTTATAAACGCTCCTTTGCGTGCCGGGATGTAA
>DSAV01000217.1 GCA_011046295.1 Deltaproteobacteria bacterium
AAGCTGGAAAATAACTATACCATTGATATGGAAGTTAATTTCACGTTATACCTCTGCAATTAGTTTAATTTCCGCATCAATTCTACTTTTCATATTACCTCTAAATCTTTGGTTTTATTACTTTTTGATTGCCGGTCTCGTGTCGACAATCACTTTTACAATATCAGAAATGCAATCAAAGAAAGATTTAAGCAAATCCATTGAAAGCCAGCAAAATGTTGCAGAAGAATTAATTAATCAATTCAATATCCGTTATAATGAATTGTCCTTGATTAAGGAAATTGGCGAGGCAGTTTCCCTTATACTGGAACCAGCGGAACTATTCAGATTTACGGCGGAATCTCTTCAAAAACATCTTCAGTTTAAGCGGGGAATGATTATGCTGGCAAATCCCGAAAAAACAAAATTGCTTTACAAGGCTGGCTTCGGCTACGAACCGGATGAAGAAAAGGTTTTACAGGATTCTTTTTTCAGCCTTGACAAGCCTCATTCACACGGCGTATTTTACCTGACCTTCAAAGAACAAAAACCATACATAATTACCAACACCGAAGAAATTAAAAAATATCTCTCCGAAAAAAGTGTTTCTTTTATGAACAGACTCGTAGTTAATTCTTTTATATGTGTTCCTATTATCTATGAAGGTAAATCTGAAGGAATTCTTGCTGTTGACAGCAGCAAAAATGAAACGTTACCCACCCAAAGCGATGTGAGCCTTCTTTCCGGTATCGCTCATCAAATCGGAATCAGTCTAAATAATGCCCGCGCTCATAAAAAAGTGAAGGAAAGCGAAGAAAGGTTCCGCAATTTAAGCAGCAACGCTCCTGATATTATTTATCAGACCGATAACAAAGGCATTATTACTTATATCAATCCGGCATGGAAATCAGTTCTCGGACACGATTTAAAAGATATAATAAACACAAATATTACGGGATTTATCCGTGAAGAAAATCAGGATGAATTTACAGAAATATTCAATCAAATCATTGAAAATAAAAAAACGATAAGGGATAAGACCTTTACTTTTCTTAATTCCAAGGGGCTGCCCCGTTTTGTTGCCTTTACCGGCACACCTGATATAGATGACGCAGGTAATGTCAGGGGCGTTATCGGAACGCTTAAGGATATTTCCCGGCTGCGCAGCATGGAAGCTCAGCTTCTGCAGGCTTCCAAAATGGAAGCGCTCGGTGTTCTTACCGGGGGTGTTGCTCATGACTTTAATAATATAATTCAGGCGATAATGGGCTACAATCAAATACTCATTGCCGGAAAAAATCATACAGACGCGGATATGCAATACCTCAATAACACACGGGAATTAATTTCACGCTCCAGAGAACTGGTGCAGCAGCTTCTTCTTTACAGCAGAAAAACCGATTTGACTTTTAAACCACTCGATCTGAATGAAGAAATAGAAAACATGAAGACGCTTCTTTCAAAATCAGTCCCAAAAATGATTAAAATAAAAACTATCTACGCCAAAGACCTTGCCCCCATCGTTGCTGACTCCACACAGATAGGCCAGGTTTTGATGAATCTGGTCATTAACTCCCGCGATGCGATGGGTGATGAAGGCACCATTACTATCAGCACCAGCAATTTTGTTTTGGCTGAAGATGCCATAATGTATGGCGTAAATGTTCCTGCCGGCAATTATGCCCGAATTCTTTCCACAGACACAGGATGCGGAATGGACGAAGAAATAATTTCCCATATTTTTGAACCGTTTTTTACAACCAAGGAAGCGGGTTCCGGCACGGGCCTGGGGCTTTCCGTTGTTTATGGAATTGTAAAGAGCGTGCGGGGCTTTATATTTTGCCAAAGCGAACCGGATATGGGAACAACTTTTGAAATCTTAATACCGTCTTCAACACACGTTGCCGAAGACGCCCAGCAAGTTGAAAAGAAAACAAAAATAAGACGCGGCAGAGAAAAGCTGCTCATCGTTGACGATGAAAGTTACATTTTGGAAACGGTAAAAGAAACTCTTGGCTCTTACGGTTATAAAGTTTTAACGGCGGAAACTACAGAAAAAGCCCTGGATATCTATTCCTCCCAAAAAGAGAAAATAAAGCTGGTTCTTCTGGATTTGAATATGCCCGGCCGCGGCGGCAAAAAAACCCTGGCCGATTTGTTGAAGATTAATAATCAGGCTAAAGTTTTAATGACCAGCGGCTTTTCCAGCCCGGACCAGGTAGATGATTTAATAAATTCAGGCGCGGCCGGTTTTCTCAGCAAACCTTATAATCCGGAAGAATTACTTGCCAACGTCAGAAATCTTCTTGATACGCCTAATCAACCGTTGTTATTTTAGTTCCTTTGCATACTATTAACGGCGTATAAGTAAAACTTTTAGGATTTTCCAGGTACTGTCTAAAATCTTCACTTAACTGTATATAACCTCCGTGATATTTATCTATTACCTCTTTTGCTTTGATAGACGCAATCTCTATTTTCTTTAACCAGTCATATTTAACTGAATCTTTTTTATTTCCAAATAAAACGCTATTGCCCGTTATCTTCACATCTATATCCTCAAAACCGGCATCATAAAGGAAAGAATAAAGTTTGCGTCCGGCAAACACATCAAAATTATATTTATCGTTCAGGTAATTCATTATTTTGGGTAATATAACCGCCAATTGATCGGGCAATTCAAAATGACTCAAACAATTATAATCCAAATCCAGCAGGCAAAGTGTGCCTCCTTCCCTTACATACTCCTTTAAATTACTCACAATATTAAAAGCTTCTTCTCTGTAATATTCTAGGACAAACCTGACCCAGACAAGGTCAAATTCTCCTATATCTTGCATTTTTTCACGAAAGTCTTTCTGGATAAATTCTATACCCTGTTTGCCATAATTTTTTCGGGCGTATTGAATTCTCGACTCTGAATAATCAATTCCCACAATAGATCCGCCCGGCTGTATCATCTCGTACAGTAATGAAGTTGTCTTACCGGGACCGCAAGCAACATCCAATACACGCATTCCCGGCTTGATTCCACACCAGAGCGCCTGCCTGCGTAATTCATCGGGATCGGTTTTTACTTCAAGTCGGATTGTCTCCTCCTCGCTTTCCATCAGGTACGTTTTTTCATGAACATCATGCTCAATCTGTGATTTCTTCCGCATTTCAACCTCCGGTTCGATTTCCAACATTCTTACGCTCATAACCTAATGCTTTTGAGCCTTTTCAAATTGCGGTATTTCCTGTTTCCCTAAGATTCGCCGTATTGCTGTCTTATCCAATCATTATACGCGCCTGTTTTAATACTTTTTACCCAAGCGGTGTTTGCCAAATACCACTTAATGGTTTTTTTAATTCCTGATTTGAATGATTCTTTTGGCGACCAACCTATTTCTTTATTGATTTTGGAAAAATCAATTGCGTAGCGGCGGTCGTGTCCCGGACGGTCTGCCACAAATGTAATGAGATTCCGTCTTTTCTTGCCGTCTTTGGCAGGTTTTATTTCATCGAGAATATCACAAATCATCCTTACGATTTTTATATTTTCCATCTCGGCTTTTCCGCCGATATTATAAGTCTGTCCTTTTCTGCCATGATTCATTATTTGCCATACCGCGCGGCAATGATCTTCCACGTAAAGCCAGTCTCGGACATTTTTCCCGTCTCCATAAACTGGCAAGGGCTTCCCTTCCAGCGCGTTGATAATAATCAGAGGTATCAATTTTTCCGGGAATTGATATGGACCATAATTATTGGAACAATTGGAAATTGTAACGGGCAATCCAAAGGTTTTGAAATACGCCCGGGCCATTTGGTCTGAGGCCGCTTTAGATGCCGAATAAGGGCTATTTGGTTTGTAGGAAGTTGTTTCTTTAAATAAACCTTTCTCTCCCAGGCTGCCATAAACTTCATCCGTGCTTACATGATGAAATATTTTTAATTTATCGCCACGCGATTTAGCAAGCTCCAGAAGATTGAAAGTGCCGATAATATTAGTTTGAACAAAATTAGACGGTTCTTTAATGGAACGGTCGACATGCGATTCGGCGGCAAAATGACATATCGCGTCAATATCATGCTTCGTAAATATCTTTTCCAGCGATGCCGCGTCACAAATATCAGCTTTTTCAAAAATATATCTCGTTTTAAAATCCGCCGCGATGTCCCTCAAGTTTTCGGGATTACCGGCGTAGGTTAGTTTATCCAAGTTTATGATCTTGCCCGTATAATTCTCTTCTTTCAGCAGGTATCGGATGAAATTGCTGCCGATAAAGCCACATCCACCGGTAACAAGTATATTATTAAACACACTTTTGATTTGTTTTTGACTTTTCATATTTTTTCCTCGTTTGCTTCCAGATGATGTTATATATTACCTTTTAACATCTATCATTTTGTGATTTTGCCGCC
The DNA here is from genome assembly GCA_011046295.1 of Deltaproteobacteria bacterium. Lineage (GTDB taxonomy): Bacteria > Desulfobacterota > Syntrophia > Syntrophales > Smithellaceae > UBA4810. The sequence goes on from DSAV01000217.1 coordinate 4,387, forward strand.
AATCAAAAAATAGATAACCAACTTAATTTTTTTTAATCATTTTCGGCGAATCAGTTAACCTTATTGTAAATGCCTTTTTTTAGATTGACTCACTTTATTAGTATTTACACAAACCGGCGACTTGTGTCCTTTTTTAATATGAAGATATAATTTATTTCAATCTCTTATTAATCGAACCGCTTGGGATAACCGGTGATGGAACGGATTTCTTCGTACAGAGGTTTAAGTTTATTATACATTTGCTTGTAAACACGGTTATAAAGTTTATCGTATATTCTATGCGTCTTTAGATTCGGCTCGAAATACCGCCCTACCCTCGTCATGTCTTTTACTGCCTTCTCAAAATCCCTATGCAGTCCCAACCCAACAGCCGCATCAATTGCCGCGCCCAATCCCGATGTTTCATAGATATGGGGCCGTGCTGTATGCAGGCCGAAGATGTCAGCGGTAAGCTGCATTGCCGTGTCACTTTGAGAACCCCCTCCGGAAACCCGTAAACTTGTTATTTTCACACCACTGCGTTTCTCTTCTCTCTCTTTCCCCTCCCGCAATGCATAGGCGACACCCTCCAATATGGCGCGGTAAAGATGAGCTCTGTTATGTACATCTCCAAATCCGATTACCGCGCCTTTCGCTTCCGGCCCAGGCACTTTTATTCCCGGTGACCAGTAGGGCTGAAGAATCAACCCCATGGAACCGGGCTGCACTTTATGCAATAATTCCTCTATAATGGTTTCTACCTCCACTCCCCGCTCTTTTGCTATTTGTTGTTCCAAGTGCGCGAATTCTTCCTTAAACCAGCTTACCATCCAATAACCCCGGTAAACCTGGATTTCCAGACTATAGGCATCAGGCACAGCGGAAGGATAAGGAGGAATCAGAGGAATGGCTTCAATATATTTTTTGTGGGTTGTATTGATTGTAGCGGTTGTTCCATAACTTAGACATCCGATATTTGGCTCCAGACAACCTGATCCGATTACTTCACAAGCCTTGTCCGCGGCCGCGGCAATCAATGGCAGGCCTTCAGGTATTCCCGTGTCCTGGGCAGCTTTTTTTGTTATTTTACCCATAATATCAGCCGGAGGAATAAGTTCCGGCAGCATATCAGGTTCAATCTTTGTAACCTGCCATTTCCAGTTCCACGAAGAAGCCCAACATTTTTTCTTGTAATCAAATGGAACGTAACCAACCTGGCAGCCGATAGAATCGGCATATCTTCCTACTAGGCGATAAGTCAAATAACCCGAAAGAAAAAGGAACTTGTATGTTTTTTCCCATATATCCGGCTGATTTGTTCTTATCCAGTTTGATTCCGCTTCCGCCTGAAGGTACGCCACTGTCTCCGACATGCGCGATACTTTAAACGCCATGCCCCATAACCCACCAACTGGCTTCAGACCGCTCGTTCGTCTTTGATCAAGCCAGACCATGGCCGGACGCAGGGGTTTTCCTTCTTTATCAAGATTAATCATCGTTGCGCGTTGCGTGGTAAGAGCCATGCCGGCAATGGCGTCTTTTTTTACTTGCGATTCCAGCCAGAGGTTATTACAGGCGAGTGATAAAGATTCCCAATAATATTCGGGATCTTGTTCTGCCCAGCCCGGCTGCCTGGAAAAATATGTTTTCAGGGGAACGCTTGATTTATGAAGAAGATTTCCTCGCAAGTCAAATATCAATGCCCTTACAGACTGAGTGCCGTTATCGATTGCAAGGATTAAATCTTTCGCCATAAGTTATCTTTATAAGAGCTGTAGTATCAAATTTGCGCAATAACTATAAGAGCGGCAATTTAAAAATAACTTTTTTTATAATAATTATTTGAACAATAAATGTTATCCGAGGAAGGTAGCGCTTTTTGAAAAAGCGCTACCACGCCCCAGACAAAGTTAACGATTAAAATATCATAATGTAAAATACTTCTTTTCTCTTCACTTAATCGTTATTTCTTTTTTTTAGGAGCTGCTTTTTTCTTAGCAACTTTTTTCTTCGCTACTTTCTTCTTTGCTACTTTTTTCTTCGCTACTTTTTTCTTTGCTACTTTCTTCTTTGCTACTTTTTTCTTCGCTTTGGTTGCCATTTGCTAATTCCTCCTTTAAAGATTCATGATTCGTTAAAATACTGCAACTCCCGCATTGGTTAAGAAATTTTACTTTATTTTTTTTTATAGGTCAACAAAAAGTACAACTTTTTTTCATTTTTTTTGATTTATTTTTTTATCAAAATATCGATTATTGACGCTTCGAATGACACGATAATGTCCTTCATTACACTAAGACGATTTATGATGGGTTATAATCAGAAGAGCGAATAGATTTTAATCGGAGAATTATTTATTTGTAACTAACTATGACAACTACATGCATGAAGGTTTTATATTAAAGATAAGTTCTTCCTCCCATGTAGCCATTTGAATAGTAAGAGGTATCAAGTGAATCGATACGAATTTCCTGCCCCTGTGATGAAGCATGTATAAAATAGCTATCGCCTATGTATATTCCCACATGAGACACTCTGTTTCTTTGTTTTAATGCAAAAAATACCAGGTCTCCCTTTTTCAAATTCCGTGTTCTATTTATCGGCGTGCCTCCTTCAAATTGCATTGCTGACGTGCGCGGCAAATTCAGACCATTTAACTGGTACACTGTCATTGTCAGCCCGCTGCAATCAAATCCTTTATCCGCCGATGTGCCACCCCAAAGATATGGCACACCGATAAAATCATGCGCGGTTTTAACAAGCGCTTCACGAAGATAATCTTCGCCTAATTGCTTTTGCCTGGCAACAGCATAATCTTCCGGCAGAACAATATAATACTCTTTTATTGTTCCCCTGCTTACTAAAGATTGCGCCGCGCGTGTAGCCGCTTCTTTCGTGCTGTAATTACCGAAACGCACTTTATACAATCCGTCGGAAGCTTTGAAATATGTTGAATCAAGGCCACGTTCTCTGAGTAAATTTGTTAACCGGACAGCATTGGAAACGTTGGCAAAAGCGCCCGCCTGGATGGTGTAGCCCATCAGCTCCAGTGTTTTCTTTTTTAATGGAGGTGTCGTTACTTGTATGTGCGGAGTCCGGCTGGCGCATGATGAGAGAAATAATGAAGCAATCAACAGTGAAAATGCTATGCCGATTTTTATCTTCATGCGGAATATTTTAGCAAATAAATATTTTACTGTAAATTACTTTTGCCAATGTGCCTCAACAAAGGCCAGCGCCTCGTCTCTTGTTTTAATTCTTCCCTCTAGTTGTTCGTTTTCCAGTTTTTGCAAAATGAGTCCCATAGTCTTTCCCGGCTCATAACCTATAGAGATTAAATCATGACCGTTAATAAGCCTGCGGGGATATAAATCTTCCGCCGCGAGTTTTTCCAGCTGTTGGCGGCAAAATTCGTAATTATCGAGCATTCCATGGCTGGCCAGGCAATCCAGCCGGTGCAATTCCAGATGAAGGTTAAAATAGGGCATTCGCAAAAATCGTTTTAATCTTCCGGGACGCATTTTCCGGACATTCATAAAAACCATATGATAATGAATAAGATTAAGAACCATCTCGCGCTGCCTTCGTGAAAATCTCAGGCTCCTCATAATCGAATCGGCTATTTCTTCGCCCCGCTTAACATGTCCGTAAAAATGAACGCCTTGTTCATCTTCTGTGCGCGTTTGGGGCTTGCCAATGTCATGTAAAAGCGCCGCCCATGCAAGAATTTCCGCCTCATGCCTGTCTTCCAGCCGCGGCAATAATTTCAGCATTCTCATGGTGTGCTCCCATACATCACCTTCCGGATGAAAACGCTTCGGCTGCTCTATGCCACGCATTTTTTCGATTTCCGGCAAAATCTGTCTTAATATTTTGGTTTGCAGCATTAATTCGAAAGCGCGGCGTGCGCCCTCGCAAGTCATAATTTTGTTGAGCTCTTCCTGAATTCTCTCCGCGCTGATTTTATTTATATTGGAGGCGTTCTTTTCAATCGCACTTGCCGTATCCGGTTCAATTTCATAATCCAGATTCGCGGCAAAGCGAACCGCGCGCAGCATTCTTAAATAATCCTCTTCAAACCTGCTATCGGGTTTGCCTATGGTACGGATAATCTTTTTTTCAATATCCGCTCTTCCAGCGACATAGTCAATTACCTCGTTTTTTTCCGGATCCATCAATAATCCATTGATGGTAAAATCGCGCCGCAGAACGTCTTCACGGGCGCTGGAATAATGGACTTTTCGGGGGCGCCTGCCGTCTTCATATTTGTCATCACGGCGAAAAGTGGCTACTTCGTAAGCATATTCTCCCTCAACAACTCTAATAACGCCGAATTTTTCGCCAATCGCATAAGTCCTGCCGAATAAATCCATCACATCATCAGGAACGGCTGATGTAACTATATCGTAATCATCAGGCATAATGCCGCGCACAAAATCACGCACACATCCACCCACGAAATAAGCCTCGAATCCGGCTTCTTTCAACATCTGAACGATTATTTTAGCATGCTTCAATTTTTTGTCGTCCTGGTTCTTCAGCAAAGAAACATCCACCTACATACATGATTATAGGTTATGAACTATCGGGTTTTTTATTTTTCGGCAATTGCCGGCGTCAGCACATTAAACTGGACTGACTGGACTAATTCTTTGGTTACCTTGCGGAAGTTATTCATGTGCGGCGCCGCGCTGTGTTTTTTCAGGGCTTTCATGTTCTGCCATCTTTCGATAATCATCACTGTATCCGGTCCATGGATTTTTTGTTCCGGGATGCCGGAAACAATATCAACATGCGGGCCATATTCTATGCACCCTGTCTCGATATGAACTATCGGCAGAATTTTGTACATTTCATTCAAATAATCTTTCCTTTTTCCTTTTTTTAACGTCACCGTGACAATTACGCGAATCATTCGTATTCCTCCTTATAACCACGGCATTTATGTTAAGCGATCCGGAGTTAATACTTCTTACTTTCTTCCCAGCTTTATAGCACAAAATTCTCCACACATAGTACAACCTTCTTCATTCGCGCTTTTGCTTTTTTCCAGCAATTCGCTTGTCCTTTCCGGGTCAAGAGACAAATCCACCTGCCCCTGCCAGTCAAAATTATTCCTGCACAGTGACATTTTTTTATCTCTTTCTCGCGCTCCTTTTACGTTTTTGGCGATATCTGCGATGTGGGCGGCAATTTTCGCGGCGATAACTCCTTCACGCACATCCGCCAGAGTCGGCAATCTCAAATGTTCCGCGGGAGTGACGTAACATAGAAAATCAGCTCCTGCCGCTCCCGCTATCGCACCACCTATTGCCGAAGTAATATGGTCATAACCCGGCGCGATGTCTGTCGGCAGCGGTCCCAGCACGTAAAACGGAGCACCCGCGCATATTTTCTTCTGCATTTGAATATTGGCCTCTATTTCCATGATAGGCACATGGCCTGGTCCTTCGACCATCACCTGCACTCCCGCCTGGCGCGCCCGCGCTGCCAGCTTACCTAAAATAACCAGTTCGCTTACCTGCCCCTGGTCGGTCGCGTCTGCAATGGCTCCCGGACGAAGTCCGTCTCCCAAGCTCAACACTATGTCATAGTTGTAAGCTATTTCCAGCAGCCGGTCATAATATTCATAGAGCGGGTTTTCCTTATTATTGCAGCGCATCCAGTTTGCCGTCATCGAACCGCCGCGGCTGACAATACCCAGCACCCTGCCCTGCGCTTCGAGTGCCGCCACGGAGTCTCTGGTTACGCCGCAATGAACCGTAATAAAATCCACACCGTCTTTGCCGTTTTCTTCTATTACTTCGAAAATATCATCCACGGACATTTCCGATATTGCTTTTTTCTTTTCTATAATTTTTACCGCTGCCTGATAAATCGGCACAGTTCCGATGGCAACGGACGAAGTTTTAATAACCGCTTTTCTGATTTCGGCCAGATTCCCGCCTGTGGACAAATCCATCACCGCGTCCGCCCCTGCAGAAACGGCAATACGCAACTTATCCAACTCGAGCTCTAAATCAGTATGGTCTTTTGAAGTGCCAATATTCGCGTTAATTTTTGTTCGCAACCCTTTGCCGATAGCTAGAGGTTTTATGGTTTTATGATTAACATTTCTGGTGATTACAATATTGCCTTCAGCGATTCCCCGGCAAATAAAATCCGTTTCAACTCCTTCTTCAGTCGCGCAAATTTTCATTTCTTCAGTGATGATGCCTTTGCGGGCCTTTTCCAACTGTGTCATTTACTCCTCCAAAATATTTCAATACATTAAGGGAACATGTTTACCGTTCCGTGCCCTTTTCCCAGAGATACCGAATTTTTAATTGCTTTGGTCACCATTATTTTTGCGAACTGCGCGGCGTTCAACACGTCTTTGCCCTGGCCTAATCCCGCCGCAAGCACCGAGGCAAATGTACAACCTGTTCCATGCGTGTTTTTGGTATTAATCCAATCGGCATGCAATTCATGATATTCTTTTCCGTTGTAAAGAATATCGACACTACCCGTTTTCTTGCTTTTCTCCAAATGGCCTCCCTTAATCACTACATTTTTCAGACCAAGGCTAAAAATCACTTTTGCCGCCATTTTCATATCACGGACCGATTTAATTCTCATTTTTGCCAGAATTTCCGCTTCTGGAATGTTCGGCGTGACCACCAGCGCCAGCGGCAACAGCTTTTTTACCAAGGCTTGTGTTGTACTATCTTCCATCAAAACACTGCCGCCTTTGGCCACCATTACCGGGTCGACGACCAGCTTCTTTATTTTATATTCTTTGATTTTTTCAGCAACAACACCAACAACTCCCAGCTTCCAGATCATTCCCGTTTTTACCGCGTCCGCGCCGATATCTTCCAAAACCGACGATAATTGTTTACGGACAAATACCGCAGTAACCGGGAAAATTCCCTGTACGCCGATGGAATTTTGAGCTGTTAGCGCGGTGATGACACTCATTCCATAACAGCCGCAGGCGTGAACCGCTTTTAAATCCGCCTGAATTCCTGCGCCGCCGCCGGAATCCGATCCTCCAATGCACAATACTTTGACTGGCTTATTGATCATGCGGCCTCCGGAAACATATCTTCCTGCCAATAACGGATAACCAGCAGTTCCCCGGCGGAAAAAGTGATTTTTGCGGTTATATCATTGATATAATTACTTAAACCGCGAGTTTCGCCTCTGTGCAGCGTCTCCTTATATAAAGGATAGAAAAACCCACTCATGGTTATGTCCTCAACCTTTGCGCTCAGCGCCAGCAGCGAAACCGTCGAACCTGCCGCATCTTGGAATACGACTTCACCTTGCGGCATAAATGCCTCGCCGTATTCATCAATTAAAAACGTATTAATTCCGGCTTTTTTCCCTTTAATCAGCAAGAAAACATTACCCAAAATATGGTCGATTCTACCTCCCAGCGCCCCCCAAATGTATATCTCCTCCGGTTTTAAATTTATGGCGTAATCAAGGGCCAGTTCGGTATCAGTTAAATCTTTTTGAGAAGGATATTCAATAATATTGATACCTTGCGCGCGATAATACTTAAGTTGCAGCGGTTTTAATGAATCCATGTCGCCGATAATGATATCGGGCATGATTTTGGCCATATCCATATTATATGCCGCTCCATCGCAGCAGATAATCAGTAAATCTTCCCATTCGGACATTTTCTGACGCAAAAACCGTGCGTCGCCGAAACGCCCATTACTAATAATAATTATTTTTTCAGGCACTTAACACCTTCCGTAGTGAATAAAAAAAGCCATACCCTTTCGCCTCGCATAAGGATATGGCTTTTATTAACGTATCTTTGCCACTCCCTACGCCAGCATTACCCGGATCAGGTTCCAAGGGTATAATCTCAGCCAAACTCGGCACCCCTGAAGCAAAATTTATTACATCAGCCTGGAAAAAGCAACTTAATCATTTTCATCGAGCACAGCTATAACCATCCGTAAGTCTATCCGAATAATCCATCAAGTATTTCACTGAGTTCATATTTTTTTGATGAAGCCTTCCGTGTCATCTTCTTCCGGCATCTATTTCCGCTAGAGCTTCTTGAATTTATTCAGCGCGCTTGTAAGCATCTCTTTCGTATCTAAAATGACCTTTGTTCGCCAGGCCGTGCATGACGGATAGTACATTTCCCTGAACATTTCCTTAACCCTGCGCTCGTCGGCTTCAGACGCGTATCCGTGGTGATATCCCTGATTTTCCAGAAGCGTCCGCTGCAGTGAAATTATTGAACCGAAGGTATTCTGGCTGTCGAGCGTTCCGTACTCTATGCCCATCGGCAGATATTTCGCGTCTATGATTTTGCCGACATATCCGGTGAAATCTCCGGTTATCGTGTAGAAATCACTGGTATCACCCCAGTCGAACTTATACCCTTCGAATACCTTGTCCATCATCTGCCTTACTTCCGGATTTGTCACGGGATTCGTAAACAGGTGCGCTGTTCCGTTTTCCCCGTAACCTGTATGCAGGTCAAGATTCAAAACCACTCGATAACCAGAGGAATACTTCTTTATGAAGGGGGTTACGCTGACGATTTGCGATTCCGGTTTCGCGCCTCCATAATAAAGCCCCTGCGGATATTCATACTGCCCCTGCAAAACCGCCTGCCTGAGCACGGGCATGGATGCAGTGGCGATTTTTTTTATCGAACGCAGGTGAAAAAAGATATTTTCCATGCTGCGGGTTTTTACTTTTCCCTGCGGATTGATTAATTCTATAACTTGCGGGTAACCTTCGTTTTTAGTCTGATAAAGTTCAGGACTGGCCAAACAGTTGCGGTTCAGGTCAATATTGTTTTCTGTTGTACGCCGGACATATTTGAAGCCGTATGGATTTATTCCATGAATAAAGAGAAACCCTGTATCCGCCAGCATTTCATCAGTCATAAACTCCTGCATGAGCATCGCCTGCAGCGCGCTGCCCACATTACCTTCAACACCGTGAACTCCGGAAGAAATAATCACAAGCCCTTTCTTTATTTTTTGCGCGGGAATATAGAGCAAATCGACGCTCAGATCATTATCTGTTTTTGACGGTAATTTGAACATCGTCTTTTCAACACTATTGAACCTTTTAGCCAGAGCGTCGGAATTCGAGCGGAAAAGAGCTCGCGCGTCATCGTATGTTTCCCTGTAAAAGGCCAGCGCTTTTTCATCAGGCTTGATATTGAGCTTCTTCGGCGTGTAGTTATGATAATAAATTGTTGACGCCAGCAGGGCCGCGACAATTACAAAAATAAATAAAAACAGTGCCATTTTAACCATTTTCATTCATCTTCCTCCTTTTTCTTTCTTCTCTTACGTAAAATCCCGGGAAACCTATGTTTTTTCTACACCGATACGCAACAAAGTACAAGTACGCCTATCTGCGATTTACAGGCCGTTCCTACTGTGCCGGGTATCCGGTTCTCTCAAATTGAGCTCATCTTTTATTGTTTTACCCAAAAATATTCTGCCCGTTTTGCGCGCGACCCAGAAAAAAAACAATAATTAAGAACAAAGCGAGAATAGGTATAAAAATTGCCAGAAGCGCCACAGCAACGGAGCCGCCCAGCTCAAAAGTTGATAATAGCGGATTGGCCGCGCCGGTTGTGGCCAGGGATGATTGCGCGCGCAGCGCCACTGTTGACGCCTGTACAATACCCGCTACGCCGCCGCCGGCAATTATCGCCAGAGTCAATTTAAAAAAGGCGATAACCGACGCGGGTGTCGCGATACTGTCCAGAACATTATCAACCCAGGGGATGTAATAACCGGTTATTTCCAAAAGCGTGGCAATCGCAAAGGCCACAGTAGCTAAGGGACTAACCAGCCACATAAAACCTTGCGGCAGAACAAAATATCCGGAAAGAGCCGCGAGGTTAAGTATCAGAAGCGGAACAAAAACGCGAAAACCGCAGGCCGCAGCCAGCCCGATACCAACGGCGATAGAAAGCAATGCCTCCATGCCTTCCCTCAATATTCAAACTTAAGCCTTCTACCTTACACCTTAAGCCTTAAGCCTTTGGCCTTACTATCATCCTTCCCGGTTATTCCGGCGGACACAATAAACTGCAGTGCTTTATCAGGACTTATAT
>DSAV01000139.1 GCA_011046295.1 Deltaproteobacteria bacterium
AGGTAACGACTGATCTCCTCCCGCTCATTAAGCCCCAATCGCCGATAACTTACACCTTCCATCTCTAACGCCTCCCTTCAATATCCAACATAGGATACCAAAGTGTTGCGCTAGATTCTTGAGTCTAAGTTAACTATTAACCATTTTTAGGCCCCGTTTTTTGGTATTAAGCCACTATTTACAATGGTAAACTACAAAACGGAAAACCCTATGCCATCTAACCAACTAAATTTATTTGACGAAATACCCGGACAGTAGTGGCAAGGGATAATTTATATGTAAAAAAAAGGCGCCCCAAAAACGAGGCGCCTTTTTATTGGCTGAGAGACATTCAGCCTTTATTAGTCAAGCTTTTCTTCGGAAATTCTCATCTTGTAGAAAGAACGGTAAACGAAAATCAGTGCGATGATGAAGAAAGAAATGGCCAAGCCAAGTTTCAATCCCGCGTTGGTCATGGTTACCGCGATTTCCACCGCCAGAAGACCGAATAACGTCGTGAATTTAATAACAGGGTTTAACGAAACGGATGATGTATCTTTGAAGGGATCACCCACTGTATCACCGACGACCGTCGCTTCATGCAGAGGAGTATTTTTTTCCTTCAGATCAACTTCCACAATTTTCTTGGCGTTATCCCAGCAGCCGCCCGCGTTGGCCATGAATACCGCCTGGTAAAGACCGAAATAAGCGATGGCCACCAGATAACCGATAAAGAAATAGGGGTTAAACAAAGAAAGAGCCAGCGTCATAAAGAAAATCACGATAAAGATATTAATCATTCCCTTTTGCGCGTACTGGGTGCAGATCTTGACCACTTCTTTGCTGTCGTCAATGGATGCCTCTTTCTTATCCAGGTTGATATTCTTTTTAATAAACACAACCGCTTTATAAGCGCCGGTGGTTACCGCCTGGGTGGAAGCGCCGGTAAACCAATAAATGACCGCGCCGCCCATAATCAGTCCTAAAAGAATTTCCGGCTTAACCAGAGAAAGATTCGCGATGACATTACCGAAAAGGCCGTCGAGCATGATGATAATTGCGAACACCATGGTAATTGCTCCGACAACGGCTGTTCCAATCAACATGGGTTTGGCCGTGGCTTTAAAGGTATTGCCCGCGCCGTCGGCTGATTCCAGATAATGCTTGGATAGTTCGAAATCAGGTTCAGTTCCGTATTCCTTTTTAACCGCTTCTTTAACGTCCGGACGGGTTTCAATCATCGAAAGCTCATAAATAGACTGAGCGTTATCCGAAACCGGGCCGAAACTATCGACCGCGATGGTGACCGGACCCATGCTCAAGAAGCCGAAAGCGACCAAACCGAAAGCGAAAACAGGAGCGGCAAATTTGAATGCTTCGGGCATAATCGCGAGAACTGCCGCGTGTCCCGAAACAAGGTACGCGGTGAGCATCAGAGAAGCGATGACCAGGCCCAGCCAGAATGCCGAGAAATTACCGGCAACAAAACCGGACAAAATGTTGAGCGAAGGGCCGCCCTGACGTGAAGCGTTGACTACTTCTTCGCAATGACGCGATTTGGTGCTGGTAAATATTTTAGTGAATTCAGGAATCAACGCGCCGGCTACTGTTCCGCAACTGATAATAATTGCCAGCGCCCACCACAGTCCGGTGTATTCACCGGAGAGCTCGCCCAGCAGAAAATAACTGGCCAGGAAAGTAACTATGATAGAAACGGACGATGTTATCCATACCAGATTGGTCAGCGGATGCTCAAAATTAAAATCTTTCGTTCCGGAAAAAGCAACAGAGCTAATTCCGTGGTTGATGAAATAGGAAACAAGAGAGGTAATGATCATGAGAATTCTCATGGCAAAAATCCAGACAATCAGCCTGCCGCCCATTTCCGGCGTGGAAGCCAAGGCTAATGCCAGGAAAACGATCAGTGCGACTCCGGTAACGCCGTAAGTTTCAAAACCGTCGGCGGATGGTCCGACACTATCGCCTGCGTTGTCACCGGTGCAGTCGGCGATAACGCCGGGGTTCTTCGGATCATCTTCAGGAAGATGAAAGGCGATTTTCATTAAGTCGGAACCGATATCGGCAATCTTGGTGAAAATACCGCCGCAAATACGCAGCACGGAAGCGCCCAGTGATTCACCGATAGCAAAACCGATAAAACAGGCACCGGCAAGCTCAGGGGGGATGTAGGCCAGAATAATAATCATGACGAACAGTTCGATGCTGACCAGAAGAAGGCCGACGCTCATGCCGGAACGCAAGCAGATATTAATGATATTGAGAGGGTTTCCGCTCAGAGATGAAAAAGCGGCGCGAGAATTGGCAACCGTGTTGATGCGTATGCCGAACCAGGCGACAGTGTAGGAGCCGAGGATACCCACAACTGAAGCAATCATAATGATAATCACGCTGGGAATGGTTTGTTCTGCCAGCCATCCGAAATAATAAATCATGCACGCCGCAATCAGAATCCAAACACCGAAAAGAAATTTTCCTTGCTGCAATAAATATGTTTTGCAGGTTTCCCAGATTGTCTGCGAAACATCCAGCATGGCTTTGTGCGCCGGCAGATTCTTGGTCTGGAAATACTGCAAAATGCCGAAGCCCATGCCAACAAGGCAGATGAGCAGACCGACGTTGAGAATCGTCATGCCTGCCAGGGAGCCGCCGATAAAGGAAACTTGGGTTAAATCAGGCAGCTGGATATTTACCTCGCTGGCGAAAGCGGTTCCGGTAAATAAGAGCAAGACAAAACCGCCGAGTAAAATTGTCCAAATACTTCGTTTGTTTTTCAACATTAACTAATCCTCCTTTTTGTGAAAAGTTATATTTTTTGTCTGGTACTTGCTTATGGCTGTTTTTAAGTCTGCTAAAACAATTTCAGCGCAGGCTTCACTTGCCCAATTTATTACATCAGGCAAGATTCCTTCTTCATCCTCTTCAAAAGGTTCCAGCACATAACGCTCAACAGGCGTTTTGTCAACTGGTTTACCGATACCCAGTCTTACCCTTATAAAATCGGAAGAACCCAACTCTGATTCAACCGATGATAAACCTTTATGGCCGGCGTTTCCTCCGCCTCTTTTCAGGCGTATCGCGCCGAAGGGCAAATCAATATCATCGTGAATGACAATCAGGTTGCTGATATCCGTTTTAAAGAACGATTGTAACTGCCTTACCGCAGCACCACTCAAATTCATGTATGTTTGAGGCTGGGCTAAAATTAATTTCTTATTTTCGATTTTTCCCTTGCCCCATAATGCCTGAAAACTTTTCTGCCTTAAATCCACTTCCAATCGGGTGGCTAATCTCTCCAGCGCCATAAAACCGATATTGTGCCTTGTCGATTTGTAACGATTGCCGGGATTTCCCAGGCCTATTATTAAGTGCATAATTTGTTCCCTTTCTTTCCCGGTTAAAGATAATATTTTTGAGAAAAAAGAAGAAAAGGAGGGGAACACTTATTACCGCCCGATTGTATGTATTAACTATAAGTTTATTTTTCCTTGTTATCTTTTTCAGTTTTATCTTTCTGCGCGGAACCTGCTGATTCATCAGCTGCTGGGGCTTCTTGTGTTCCTTCCGCCGCGGCGCCTTCTTCAGCGGCTGCTTCTTCCGGTGCCGCTTCTTCAAGTTTGGCGACCCTCATGACGGCAACGGCAACAACTGCCGCATCGGGTGGATCCAGAATGGTCACACCATCAGGAACCGCGATATCTCTTATTTTTAAAGAATCTCCGATATCAAGACCTGTGACATCAATATCAATATGGTCAGGCATATCATTGGGCAGGCACGAAACTTTAACGTCACGTTTTATGTGCTGTAGCTCTCCGCCATTATCCACTCCTACCGGTTTGCCAACAATCTGGAGGGTTACATCAACGGTGAGTTTATGTTTCATGTCGATCTCGTAGAAATCGGCGTGGTAAAATTTTCCCGTCAGAGGCTGAACCTGCAATTCCTTGATCAAAGAAAGTTTTTCTATTTTCTTCTTTCCATCGTCGATAATCAGCTTGATAAAGGAATTATCTTTTTTGTCTTTGCGTATTTTATCCAGGGCGTCGTTCTTAACCGCCAGCAAAAGATTTTCGGTGGAGCGCCCGTAAAAAACAGCCGGGACAAAACCGCTTTGCCTCAGTCTGCGGGCAGGTCCTTTCTTGTGTTCTGTACGGACTTGAGCCGTTAAATCGGTTATTTCCATTTGTTCCTCCTATATAAACAATGAGCTTACTGAATCATTATAGTAAATGCGGCGCACTGCTTCCCCGAGGAGGCTGGCCACCGACAAAACTTTTATTTTTTTACATTTTTTTGCCCGGTCATTGAGCGGTATTGTGTCTGTGACGACAACTTCTTTAATTTCCGATCTTTCTATTCTTTCGAGAGCGGGGCCGGATAAAACCGGGTGCGTGCAGCAGACGCAAACTTCCAGCGCTCCCGCGTCTTTAAGGGCTTTGCTTGCCTGAACGACAGTTCCGGCCGTGTCAATCATATCATCAAGAATAATAACTTTTTTATCTTTAATATTTCCGATGATGTTCATTACCTGGGCTTCATTGGGGCCTTCTCTTCTTTTATCGATTATCGCCAGACTTGCCCCGAGTCTTTTGCCGAATGCGCGGGCGCGTTCGACGCCGCCGGAATCAGGAGACACAACCACTGTGTCGTTCATGTAATTTTTTTTCATATAATCAAGAAGTACCGGTGTGGCAAAAAGGTTATCAACCGGGATGTTAAAAAATCCCTGAATCTGGCCGGCATGCAAATCAAGCGAGAGCATACGGCTAGCTCCTGCGGTGGTAATAAGGTCAGCAACTAATTTGGCTGAAATAGGCGCGCGCGGCAATACTTTTCTGTCCTGTCGGGCGTAGCCGTAATAAGGCACAACTGCGGTAATTCTATCGGCGGATGCCCGCTTCATGGCGTCAATCATGATCAGAAGTTCCATTAACATTACATTGACTGGTGAACAGGTGGATTGAATGATGAAGACATCCATGCCGCGCACATTTTCATTAATTTCTACCTGAGTTTCACCATCACTAAATGTTGTAACGTTTGCTTTGCCCAGTGGAACACCCAAAATTTTGCAAATATTATTAGCCAGTTCAATGTTGGAATTTCCGGAAAAAATTCTGATTTTTTCTAGCATTTAAATAAATATCCTAAATAAATAATTGGCTGGGGCGGGAGGATTCGAACCTCCGAATGCAGGAACCAAAATCCTGTGTCTTGCCGCTTGACGACGCCCCAATGTTTTCAGCTCAAGCCGGGCCGAGAAATTTACAGTGATTGGGCACAAAATACTAAATACCGACCGGATGTTTCCCCGCTTATCATCGCAGAGGCGTATCTAGCCGATTTTTCATCTGAAAAGATGCCAAAGACCGTGGGCCCGCTACCCGACATCAGTGCGCCAAGCGCTCCATGCTGCAGTAAAATCTGCTTTAATTTGCCTAGCTGGGGATGCATTTTAAAAGAAACTTCTTCCAAATCATTGTGTAATTGCCGTACTACATCTCCTAAGGCGCAAAGCCGCGGAATGCTATAATTAATTTTTTTACTTGTCAATCTTAAATTGAGATTATCATAAACAGTTTTTGTGGAAAGCGGAAATTGGGGATTAATGAGAACAACGTAAAATTCAGGGATATTTTTGCACGTTTTTAGCTGATTGCCGATTCCTGCCGCAAAAGCTTTATCGGAAAAAATGAAGAAAGGCACGTCAGCCCCCAGCTGTTCGGCGAGAGACAGGAGGGTTTTCTTTTTCAGGCCGAAGGAGAACATCTTGTTTAAGGCCGTCAAAGTAGCGGCTGCGTCGGAACTTCCACCGCCGAGACCCGCGGCCGGTGGGATTCTTTTATTTAGATTGATTTCAACGCCTGATGAATAGCCGACATGGCTGAAGATCAACTCCGCGGCGCGATATACTAAATTATCTTTGCCGGTTGGTAAAGTCGCGTCAGTGCATGTAAGGATGATGCCTTCCGGCTTCGGCGTTAATGCAAGCTCGTCATAAAGGGATATTTTGTGGATCAGGGAGAAAATGTCATGATAACCGTCCGGACGCTTGCGCACGACGCGTAGAAAAAGGTTGATTTTTGCCGGGGCGAGAATGCGCATCTCAGGCCTTTTCTTTGACGTATCTCATTTTCAGCTCGTAGATAACCCCCTGAATCAAATTTGCTTCATTTGCATCCAGATTGCCTTTTGTTTTCTCGTGCAGCATATCCAGTATATCAATGGTTTGCTTAACCGCGGGCAGATTCTTTTGCGGTTTTGCGCCCTCTGTTTCCGGGAAATCGCCGAAATGATACAGGGCGGAAGTACTCAAAGACAAAACGAAGTTGGAAAAATTCACAGGAAAATCAAATTCCGGTTCTGGAGGTGATTGTGGTTCGTTTGCGCTTTCGCGCTTATCTTCGGCGGCTGTTTTCGGTTTTTCTTCTGCGGGGCGGGATTCTTCAGAATCTCCGGAAAAACGCTTGTCTTTTATGACAAAACCGGAATCTTTTTTCTTTTCTTCCATAGGCGTCATCCTCCTGTAATTATGAATAAATATATTATTGAAAGCTTTTATTTTTTCTTTAAAGTTATTTCGCCTTTTTGAGAGATATCCGTTAAAATTTTGTCTCCCTGTGTGAACTTGCCGGCAAGGATTTCCATCGCCAACGGATCCAGAATAAGTTTCTGCAATGAACGCTTGAGCGGTCGGGCTCCGTAAACCGGGCTATAGCCCGCCTCAGAGATGTGCTTTTTCGCTTCTTCGGTCAATTCAATGCTCATTTTACGTTCTTTGAGTCTGCGGCTTATTAGCTCAAGCTGAATGTCAATAATGTGGTTTATGTCTTCTACGGTCAAGGCGCGGAAAATGATGATATCATCGATGCGGTTGAGAAATTCCGGCTTGAATGTGGAGCGCAGCGCTTCCATGGAGCGGTTTTGCTTTTCTAGCTCGTCTAAAGAAACATCCTGAATCCACTGGCTGCCGACATTAGAGGTCATAATCGCGATGGTATTTTTAAAATCCACCGTTCGGCCGTGCCCGTCGGTCAGACGTCCGTCATCCAGTATCTGCAGCAGAATATTAAAAACGTCGGGATGCGCTTTTTCGATTTCATCAAAAAGCAAAACACAATATGGACGGCGTCGAACGGCTTCGGTCAGGTAACCTCCTTCATCGTAACCCACGTATCCCGGAGGCGCGCCGATCAGACGGGCAACGGCGTGTTTTTCCATGTATTCGGACATGTCTATGCGCACCATCGCCTGTTCGTTGTCAAACATGAATTCCGCCAGCGCCCGCGCCAGTTCTGTTTTTCCCACACCGGTGGGTCCCAGAAAAATGAATGAGCCAATAGGGCGGTTAGGATCTTGCAGGCCGGAACGAGCGCGCCTTAGCGCGGAAGAAACGGCCTTAATGCCCTCGTCCTGGCCGACGACGCGCATTTTCAGGCGTTCCTCCATGTGAATAAGTTTTTGCACATCGCTTTCCATCATGCGGGAAAGAGGAATACCGGTCCAGTTGGAGACGACTTCTGCGACGTCTTCCGCATCCACTTCTTCTTTAAGCATCTGGCTGCTTTTTTGTATTTTTTCCAGTTTTTCCTCGTCTTGTTCCAGTTCTTTGTTCAACTCCACAAGCTTTCCATAACGGATTTCCGCCGCACGGGCGAGATCGCCGTCACGCTGCGCGTTGGCTTCCTCGATCTTGAAGGTTTCCATCTGGCTTTTTATATTTTGAATTTTTTTGATGATATCTTTTTCATTTGTCCAGTGCAGCTTCATCCGGTTTAAGTTATCTTTCAAGTCGGCCAATTCTTTGTCGATTTTTGCCAGTCTTTCTTTTGCCGTTTTATCTTTTTCGTTTTTCAGCGACTGTTTTTCTATTTCCAGCTGAATTATTTTGCGGTCTATAACGTCGATTTCAGAAGGAAGGCTGTCGAGTTCGATTCTCAGACGCGAGGCGGCTTCATCAATCAAATCCACGGCCTTATCCGGAAGAAAGCGGTCGGAAATATAACGGTTGGAAAGGGTAGCGGCGGCGATAATCGCGGAATCCTTGATTCTCACGCCGTGATGAACTTCATAACGTTCTTTTAGACCCCTGAGAATGGCGATGGTATCTTCCACAGTTGGTTCTTTTACGAAGATCGGCTGAAAGCGGCGCTCCAGTGCCGCGTCTTTTTCGATGTGTTTACGGTATTCGTTCAATGTCGTAGCGCCTACGCAACGCAACTCGCCGCGCGCCAGCGCGGGCTTTAACATGTTGGAAGCGTCCACGGAACCTTCCGCGGCTCCGGCGCCCACGACAGTGTGTATTTCATCTATAAAAAGAATAATTTGTCCTTCAGCGCTTATAACCTCCTTGAGAACTGCTTTGAGCCTTTCTTCGAATTCCCCCCGGTACTTGGCGCCGGCGACCAATGATCCGATATCCAGGCCGATAACGCGTTTATCTTTTAAATTTTCCGGTACATCACCGTTTATGATGCGCTGCGCCAGTCCTTCCACTATGGCTGTCTTGCCGACACCAGGTTCGCCGATTAAAACAGGATTGTTTTTTGTGCGCCTGGAGAGCACCTGCATGATGCGGCGGATTTCTTCATCGCGTCCGATGACCGGATCGAAGGAGCCTTTTTTGGCTATTTCGTTAAAATCTTTAGCGTAACGTTCCAGGGCCTGGTATTTCGCTTCGGGATTGGGGTCGGTAACACGCTGGTTGCCGCGAATGTCCTGCAGAACCTTAAAAACACTGTCTCTGGTAATACCCGCCTTATGCAGAATGTTTGCGGCTCCGCCTGTCTTTTCATCGGTAATGGCGACAAGCACATGTTCGGCGCTGATATATTCATCTTTGAGCTGCGCGGCCTCGGTAAGCGCCTTATCGAAAATTTTATTCAGGCGCCCAGAAATGTAGACTTGGCCGGCCGCCGCTCCCTCAACACATGGCTGCGTTTCCAGGTATCCGGCCAATTCCTTTTCAATCCGTCCTGAATCTGCTCCCAGTTTGTTGACGATAGCGCCGACGATACCGTCTTCCTGCCTTAAAAATGTTAAGAGAATATGTTCCGGCTCGATAGACTGATGTCCCATGGATCCGGCCAGAGACTGGCTCTCCTGCAGGGCTTCCTGAACTTTGAGTGTAAATTTATCAAAGCGCATAATAAAATCCTCGCTAATCTATAGGTTTTTCGATGGTGACGAATAATTTGCCGTTTTTGAACACGCTGACGTTTCCCGAAGATTCTGAAATAACGAAGGCAACTGACTTGGTAATATTGGTAATACCGGCCGCGGCAATATGGCGGCTGCCCAGGCCGGACGGTAAATCGCGGATATCCGGCGCGGCGTTCAGGTGCCTTCCTGCGGTTACCAGTACTCCGTTGCTTTTAATTATGAACGCTCCGTCGATGGCGGAAAATTCCTTGATGGTTTCTTCAAGTTCCGGATTTAAAATGTTCAGCTGTTCTTGTGTGTATCCTAAAAAAGGATTTATGATCATCTGCTGAGAAAGTTGCATGACCCTTTCGTCATCTCCCAGCACGAAAATCGTGCCGACTTTTCGGTATTCACGCCCCTGGGCTGCAAGTTCACACGACAGGTTCATAACGGCGTTGAAGACTTCGGGCTGAACATCTTCAAGTATGTCGCTGATGAAATCAGACGTTAGGATTTCAAATTCCTTGCCGACATCGATAACGAAAATACTGTCGGCATAACCGAAGCGGGGCACACCGCTTAAACAAACAATTTTATCTCCTTTTTTGAAGAAACCTAGAACTATTCCCTTGGCAATTGCTATTTTAATTTTTCCCAGACGGGTTAAATTTATATTGGGAACATCAAGTTTACGGGCAAATATCTGAATATCTTCAGGAAGTTCCGTTTTTTCAGGAGTTACAATAATTATCTCGGTATTTTTCTTTTTTTCTTCAGCGAGGCCGGCGAGATCCTTCGAAATATCGATACAAACTAAAAAAGCGTTTGCTTTTACCGCCCGCGCAATTTTTATCGCGTGTTCAATCATGATTTTGTTAATTGTTTTCATAAATACACCAGAAATTTTACTTTAAACATCAAAGTGTTATGTGTCAAGACCCCTGGCAATATTTATCTTGACCGAAAAATGTTAGTTCGATAGAAAGTTAAGATAACTAGTAAGCAAGGAGCATGATTTTTTGAAATTACCGGTAGTCGTCGGCACACTCGATTTGTATATAGCGGAAATCAACCGTTTTCCGCTGTTAACCGCGGAAGAGGAGTTTAAATATGCCGTTCGGCTGAAGAAGTATAACGATGCGAAAGCGGCTGAGAAACTTATAGTTTCCAACTTGCGCTTTGTAGTTAAAATTGCCCATGAATATCGGAATTACGGTTTTAAGCTTTCTGACTTGATTCAGGAAGGAAACATCGGGCTTATTCACGCGGTTAAAAAATTTGACCCTTACAAAGGGTATCGCCTGATTTCATACGCCGTCTGGTGGATTCGCGCCTATATACAAAATTATCTGATTAAATCATGGAGCATTGTTAAAATCGGCACAACTCAGGCGCAAAGAAAACTGTTCTTTAAGTTGAGCCAGGCCAAAAAACAGCTGGAGACGATGTCGAAAAAGAACCCGGAATTTGCCGAGATTGCTGAATCCCTGGAGGTAAAAGGTTCGGAAGTGGCGGAAATGAACCTGCGCATGGGATCGCGCGATGTTTCCCTGCATGAATTTATCGGTGACGAGGGGGACAGAACCCATATAGACTTGCTGGCTTACGATGGTGACAGCCAGGAGGTGGCATTGATTAAGAGCGAGGAGAAGAGCCTGGTGCAAAAAAATATTTCCAGTGCGCTGGAGAATCTCTCGGAAAGGGAAACCTACATAATTGTCAATCGCGTTATGGCGGATAATCCGGAAACTCTCCAGGAAATTGGAAACAGGTTCAACATTACGCGTGAACGCGCGCGCCAGATTGAAAAACAAGCCTTGAAAAAGGTTCAGCTCGCCCTGCCATATCTTAAACCAAATAAGTGATTTTATGTTTATGGGTTTGCGGCAAAATGATGCGGTCTGAAGACGGAAAACTAAACGCTTTCAGTGCGGGCAAGATTTTCAAATGAGGTGAATTTTTCCAAAAAGGCCAGTTTGACCGTTCCGATGGGGCCGTTTCTCTGCTTGGCGACAATTATTTCCGCTATTCCTTTTTCCGGATTATCATCTGATTTATTATAAACTTCATCGCGGTAAATAAAAGCGATAACGTCGGCATCCTGTTCGATGGCTCCTGATTCCCGTAAGTCTGCCATTTGCGGGCGGCGGTTAGTGCGGTCTTCAACTTTGCGATTAAGTTGGGAAAGGGCGATAACCGGAACCTTGAGCTCTTTGGCCAGAGCTTTCAACGAACGGCTTATTTCCGATATTTCCTGTTCGCGTGATTCCCGATAGCTGCCGGAGCGCATAAGCTGAATATAGTCCACAATTATCAATCCCAACCCGATTTCTGTTTTAAGCCGGCGGGATTTGGCTTTCATCTCCAATGCGGTAATGGCCGGGGTGTCGTCGATGAAAATAGGCGCGTCGGAAAGGCGTCCGGCGGCAGTGGTAAGTTTTGGCCAGTCGGTTTCCCCTAAAAAACCTTTTCTTAAGCGTTGAGAATCCACCTTTGCTTCCGCGGAAAGGAGCCGGAAAGCGAGTTGTTCCTTGGACATTTCCAGAGAAAAAATCGCTGAGGGAACTTGTACTTCCATGGCGGCATACTGTGCGATATTTAAGGCAAAAGCGGTTTTCCCCATACTGGGCCTGCCCGCAATGATAATCAACTCGGAATTCTGCAGGCCGGAAGTCAAATCGTCGATTTTTTCAAAGCCCGTAGGCACGCCCGTAATGAGCTCTTTGCGGGAGAAAAGGTCTTCAATGGAGCGGAAACTGTCTTTGACTATATCCCTCATGTGAAAGAATGACGGGCGGATTTTATTTTCTGAAATTTCGAAAATTTTGTGTTCGGCCTTGTCCAGCATGTCATCGACGTCAGAACCTGTTTCGTAACAGGATGATATTATTTCGGTAGCGGAAGTAATGAGCCCGCGTAATATTGCTTTTTCTTTAACGATTTTGGCATAATTAATGACGTTGGCGGCGGAAGGGACATTGTCCACCAGCGAGGCTAGATAAGCCGTGCCACCTACAGAATCAAGCAGGCCTTTATCCTTCAGGGAATTGCTTAATGTAATCAAATCCACCGGTTCGTTTTTTTCGGAAAGTTCAACGATAACATTGAAAATTTTCCGGTGCGCCTCACTGTAGAAATCACCCATGGAAATAAATTCGAGCGCGCTGTTAATGGCGCTATTTTCCAGAAGGATTCCCCCAAGGATGGATTGTTCCGCCTCAATGTTTTGCGGCGGCACTTTGTATTGATCTGTTTCTTTCATACTTATTCGCCGATGACGTTGATGGTCAGTTCTGTTTCCACTCCTGCGCTTAATTTGATTTTAACTTTAGATTCTCCCAATGATTTTATGTGGTCATTCAGGATAATAGTTTTGCGGTCAACCTTGTATCCTTTTTCTTGGAGCGCCTCTTCAATGTCTTTAGCGGTAACTGAGCCGAATATTTTACCCTGATCTCCCGCTTTACGGGAGAAGGTGAGAGTAACATTAGCCAAAGAATCTGCCATATCCTGCGCGTTATCATGTTCTTTTTGCGCCTTTTTCAGAATATTCTTTTTTTCATGTTCCATGGCTTTGATATTTTTTTCGTCGGCTTCAATAGCCATTCCCTTGGGAATCAGATAGTTGCGCGCGTAACCGTCATTAACATTTATTAAATCTCCCGCCTTGCCCAGAGAAGTAATACTTTTCTTTAGAATAACTTTCATGAAAATCCTCCAAAAATAAAAAAAATGGTAAATCAGCTGACTGAATCATATTTTGAAAAAGTAACCCAGAATCAAACCAAGTATAAACTTATTCAGTGGTAGATACTGCTAGCATAAAAAATTGCCGAAGGGCAAATAAAAAAGTGAGGAAAAAAGCGGCACTTCTATATTAGGGACCATGAAGCCAGTAATAGCAATACTTTGCGCTGTAGAAAGTGGCTCGTCGACAAGATGGGAAAGACATGCAGCGGGTGGCGGTAGACTAACAATGCGGCGTACTTTAACAAGGCAAAAAGAATTATAAAAAAGACGCGATATTCAGCGCAATATTGCCAGTTTTTTTATATAAATTAAAGAAATCGGCACAGAGAATCATCGGCACGTTTTTAGTCAAGTTGTGATACGGCACATCCGGCTTATCTGCCTTCAGCGGCGACAAACGGCATGATGGCGATAGCGCGCGCGCGCTTGATTGCCACGGCAAGTTCTCTTTGGTGCCCGGCGCAATTACCGGTGATTCGGCGCGGCATAATTTTGCCTCTCTCGGTTACAAAGTTGTTAAGAATTTCCGGGTGCTTGTAATCAATTTTTAGATTTGAATCCGTGCAGAAGCGGCAAAATTTCTTTTTGTGGAAAAACCTTTTGGGATTATGTCGCATTGGTCTTTGTGTATTGGCAGTTTCCATTATTATTCCTCTTTTTTTGTTTCTTGTTCTTCATTTCGAGCAGAATCTTCAACGGAAGTTTTGCTATCTTTTGATTCGGCAATTGTTTTTTCTGCCTGCTGTGTGATCTTTTTTTCAGGAGAAGTGGCGGCTTCATTTTTTTTTGCCTGAGCAGCCGCGATTTCCGTGTCTATGCCTTCACGCGTCACAGCGCCTTCCTTTTTAACAGTCATGAACTTCAGGACTTTGTCGTCAATTTTGTAATTTCTTTCGATTTCATTGACAACAGAACCATCGCCCGCGAAATCAATTAGGAAATAAAAACCTTCTTTTTGCTTGTCGATCTCATAGGCCAGACGCTTTTTGCCCCACTTATCGATTTGCGCGATGAGTCCATTGCCCTTGGTAATGATTTTTTCGCTGCGTTCAATCAGATTGGAGATATCTTCTTCCGGTAAGTCAGACTTGACTATACATACAACTTCGTATCTTTTCAAAATCCCTCCTTTTGGCTCTATAGCCCAAGGTCTAAGCCTTGAGCAAGGAAGAGAGCGCTATTTAAATGTTGGGTGCTTTTATATCAGAAGCAAAAAGAAATCAAGTGGAAAATATTGATAGTGCGTGTATTTAGTCAAGAGATTCAAATCTATTTAACTAGGCACTCTCGGTCATGCGCCCCATTTAGGAAACCAGTTGCACAGAGAGATGCCTTCTTGTAAATTTAAGAAAAAGGAGGACATCAAATGGGGAAGAAAGTCAAGAAGCATTCAGCGGAGTTCAAGTTCAA
>DSAV01000065.1 GCA_011046295.1 Deltaproteobacteria bacterium
CAAAAAGCCTTTCAATCAGTTGTTGAATTAGCTCCCAAATCCGACCTCGGCAAAAAAGCGTCCCTCTATTTACAGGCACTCAAATAACCTTCCTGCTTGTAATTTATAGTCTTTTTTTATTCTTGACTCACAATATTTTCTATGTCACGTCTTTTCCAATAAATATCTTAATATTTGACTAGCAATAAGAAAACAAGCATGGAAGAGAAAACAAAGCCTGAAGAAGACCGCCTATTTTTTCTGTCTGAGGCGGAAATACTTCTTCAGCAAAACAAACTGCCTGAAGCTCTTAACCTCGCCCGGGAACGCCTGCGCCGCTTTCCTTTTGATGTCGATGCGCGCGTTATCGCGGCAAAGGTTTTCATCGGCATGGATAACGCCACAGAGGCGCAAAACATTCTGCGGGAAGTGGAAGACATTATTTCAGGCCTTTCAACATTATACATGCGCATGGGTGATATTTACCTGGAAAGCGGCCTCCACCGGGACGCAAAAATTTGTTATGAAAAATTTATCTGGCTGAATCCGAATTCCGACAAAGCAAAAGAAATCATAGAAAATATCGTTTTTCTGGAGCAGCAAGAACCTCTGCTTGCAGAAACGGAGGAGGACGACGACTATTACGGCAGCCATAAACCTGAATTCGGCACAATCACCATGGCTGACCTTTATATCCGGCAGGGACATTTTTCCATGGCCGCCGAAATTTTACAAAATATCCTTCAGGACGATCCGGATAATGATTTGGCCAAAGCAAAGCTCGAGGCCGTGTCAACGGCGATGTCTTTGCAGTCAAGGGCAAAAAACAGGCCTGTGGAGAACCGCGATAATGTAGCCGCAGCGCTAACGCGTTGGCTGGAAAATATAAACAGGTTAAAAAACGATGAGACAGAAAAATGAAATCTTAACCGGCAGGGTTTCGTTGATACGCAAATTACTTCCCGATTACAGAATCGACGGCCTGTTTTTTTTTAATAAAAACAACATACGTTATCTCTCAGGTTTCACCGGTTCCGACGGAGTTCTGCTTTTGACTTTGGACAACATCATTTTGCTCGTTGACGGGCGCTACACAACGCAGGCTTTACTTGAAACAAAGAACATACACATAATAGAATATACCGATAAAGTTGCCGGATTAATTAAGGCGGCAGGCGACTACCGCTTAAAGAAAGCCGGTTTCGAAGCGGATTCGATAACAGTTGACATGTACAACAAAATAAACGCCGGGCTTGGAAAAATCCAATTTGTACCGTTGGCCGATGAGCTTAAATTGATTCGCGCGCGTAAAGACGAAACAGAGATATCATTAATAAAAAAAGCTGCGGAAATTTCCTCGTCCGCTGTTTCGTCCATTGTCGCCGAAATCCGCGAGGGAGTCATGGAAAAGGAATTGGCCATGCAATTGGAATATCTGGCGCGCAGGCTCGGCGCCGACGAAATATCTTTCCCGCCAATAGTCGCTTCCGGGGAAAATTCCGCCCTCCCCCACGCTTGTCCTTCAGAAAGAAAAATCAAAGATGGAGATTTTATCATTATTGATTTCGGCGTCAGGTACGGAGGATACTGCTCGGATGAAACATGTACTTTTGCTTTTGGCGAGTTGACAGACGGGCAAAAGCATGCTTATCAGATAGTCAAAGAAGCTCATGACAAAGCCATAGCGACCATCAAATCCACTGTTGCGGCAGCTGCCGTTGACTTAAGCGCGCGCAGCGTGTTTGGCGAAAAGCACAGTCCTTTTTTTTCTCACTCTACGGGGCATGGTGTGGGGCTGGAAGTCCACGAGGCGCCCCGTCTCGCATCAAATTCGCCGGACACTTTATCAGAGAACATGGTGGTTACTGTAGAGCCGGGGCTTTATTTTCCCGGGCAGTGGGGCGTAAGAATCGAAGACATGGTGCTTGTGAAAGAAAATAGTTGCGAAAAACTTACAAAAATGGATAAAGAGCTCATCTTTATAAAATAAACAAAGAGGTTGTTTTGTTATGAAGTTATTTCCGGAAGATCTGCTGTATAGCCGCGAGCACATATGGGTGAGGATCGACGGATATATGGCCACAATAGGAATTACTGATTTCGCCCAGGAAAGCCTGGGCGAAATATTATCCGTTGAATTTACCGATACGGACTCGTACATCGAGCGCGATGAACCTTTCGGCTCAATTGAGTCCACCAAAGCGGTGGTTGATTTGATTTCGCCAGTAAGCGGCTCTGTTATAAGTATCAACGAAGACATAAACGATGATATAGGCATAATCAACAGCGACCCTCATGATACAGGATGGCTGATTGCCGTGGAAATGGACGATCTGGATCAGCTGGAAGATCTTCTTGTCGCTTCTGCTTATAACGACTACATAGCGCAGGAAGAGATAGACGAATGAACACGTTTTTTTGACAGCCAATTTACCTGAAACGCGCAGATAATTGATTGGGGCACCCTTGAAAATGACATCCTAAAGAAATGAATTCGGCAAATGTCACCACTGATATGATTTGTTACATCCCGGAAGGTTTTTTCCATGCAATGGAGGTTAATAGCTTATGAAGTTAATGATTTTTTTGAAAACATGGCCATCGATGAGGCTATTTTTCTGGAAGCTTCCAGCGGGAAAGTTCCCCCTACATTGAGGTTTTATGGTTCGTCGCCTGCTGCTGTTTCCATTGGGTACTTTCAGGACATAAAAAAAGAAGTTAATATTGGCGAATGCAACAAAAGGAATATCGGCATCGTCAGAAGAATAACAGGGGGCAAGGCGGTTTTTCACTGTGACGAAATCACCTACAGCGTTGCTGTATCAAAGCCGGATAAAATGTTTCCCGCGGACATCGCGGGAACATATCATATAATCAGCAAATGTATCGTCCGTGGTCTCGCCGGCCTGGGAATAGAGGCGTACTTGGCGGAGGATAAAAGAATGCAGCCTGCGGGACATTATAAATCGTGCTGTTTTTCGATGCCTTCAAAAAATGAGCTTCTGGTCGATGAAAGAAAAATATGCGGCAGCGCGCAAATTAGAAAAAAGGATGGTTTTCTGCAGCACGGTTCATTACTTTTGAATTTCAGCGCGCAAGATACCGCTTCCTTGTTATTGCCCAGACGCTCTTTGGAGCAGATTGAGGATCTGAATAAAGCGGTCACGGCCATAAACGACGAACTTACCGCGCCGCTTGAAACGCGCGAAATTTGCCGCGCGCTGGAAAATGGTTTTGCCAATGAATTGGGAATTGAATTGGCCGCCGGTGATTTGAGCGCGGCGGAAAAGAGCCTGAAGAAGTCTTTAGCCGAAAAATACAAAAGTTCTTCATGGAATCTGGAAGGAAAAAAATAAATTACTCTGTTTAAAAGGTTTTAATTAAAATGATTATTAAAGATATCATCAGCAAAGAAATTATGGAGCAATCCGGTTACAGTCCTTCCGAGCCCGCGGCGGCGATAAGGATGGATGCCAATGAAAATCCATTTACCCTGCCCTCTTCCTTGAAGAAAAAACTTTTTCAAAGAATGAGCGAAATAGAACTCAACCGGTATCCGGAAGCGGGAGCGCCGAAGCTGCGCGCAAAATTCGCCGGATATTACGGGGTGGATAAGGATATGGTTATGCTCGGTAACGGTTCGGACGAACTCATTCAGGTACTGTGCATGGCCATGAAGGGCAAAGTAAACGGGATTCTGGTTCCCGCGCCCACTTTCGTTATGTACAGAATTATCGGCGTAAACGCCGGCAATAAAATAGTGGAGGTTCCTCTGGATAAAGACTTTGATCTCGATATTGACGCGATGTGCGCCCCCATAAGTCCAGTTTTTCCCTCTTTGATATTTTTAAGCTGCCCCAACAGTCCGACGGGAAATTTGTTCAGTATCGAAAAAATAGAAGCTCTGGCAAAAAACACGCCCGGCCTGGTTGTTATTGACGAGGCTTACGCCGATTTTTCCGGGCAAACACTTATCGGGCTGATAAAAAAGTACGATAATATAGTTTTTCTCAAAACGCTCTCCAAGCTTGGCCTCGCGTCGATGCGCTTGGGCTTTCTCATCGGGAACCCCGAAATTGTCGCGCAGTTGGATAAGGTCAGATTACCCTACAATATCAACTGCTTATCGCAGATAACAGCCGATTTTTTTCTTGATAACCGGCAGGAATTTCTTTCTCAACTCGGCCGAATTATTGACAATCGGGAAAAATTATTTTTCCGGATGAAAGAAATAGACAAAATCATGCCCTATCCATCGTCGGCAAACTTTATATTTTTTAGTTGCGCTTTTGATTCCGATAGAATATATGAAAAGCTCGTAGAGGCGGGAATAATTATCAAAAATTTGAATTCAGGCCTCACGAGAAATTGTATGAGGGTGACGGTAGGAACACCCGAAGAAAACGAAGCTTTTCTAAACGCCCTAAAAAGCGCCGTTTCCGAGCAAGGAGAGTGATTTAAAGTAAGTTGAAAATATTCAGGGTAGTTTACGGCGGCCTGGTGCGCGGGCCTTGCCGTACTGCCCTTTTTTTGTTTTTAAACGATATCAAAGCAAGGAGGATTTAAATTGGAAGTAAAGGTAATCGACAATGATGTGGAAAAAGCTTTAAAAATTTTGAAAAACAAGCTTTCGAAGAGCGGACTTTTCAAGGAACTGAAGGTTCGCCGCGCTTACGAAAAGCCTTCGGTAAAGAAAAAGCGAAAAACCATTGAAGCGCGCCGAAGACTAGCCAAGGTTCAAAGACGCAGAGGAAATTAAAAACGCTTACGGTTAAGGTGTTGGGTGATGGAAGAAAAGCAATTTGTAATTGATTCGCTCTCGATTGAGGAATCATGGAGAATGTTCCGTATTATGGCGGAATTCGTGGACGGCATAGAAACCCTTTCGGCAGTGCGCAATGCGGTCACAATTTTCGGTTCCGCGCGGCTTAAGCCTGAAAGCATTTATTACAAGAAGGCAGAGGAGCTTGCGCGTCTTTTAGCGCAAAACGGTTTCGGTGTAATCACCGGCGGCGGGCCGGGGATTATGGAAGCGGCAAACAAGGGAGCCGCGGAAGCGGGCGGAAAATCGGTAGGCATGAACATACGCCTTCCTTTTGAACAGACACCAAACCCTTACGCCAACATTCAGATTGATTATAAATATTTTTTCATCCGCAAGGTTATGTTCATCAAATACGCTATCGCTTACGTGATTATGCCCGGCGGCTACGGCACGATGGATGAACTTTTCGAAGCTCTCACTCTGATTCAAACAAAGAGAATCCGAAGCTTTCCTTTGATTCTGATGGGCAGCGACTACTGGCAGGGCCTGCTTACCTGGCTGAAAGAAAAAATGCTGGCGGAAGGCATGATTCTTCCTGCCGATCTTGAATTGATTCAGGTCATTGATGAGCCGCAGGAAGTCGTTAAGCTCATTAAAAAATACATTATCATTTAGCATTTAAAATAAATTAAAGTCATGGAAAAAATATTTGCCGATATAAAAAAAGGCATTGTTGCGCCTTGTTACCTGTTGTACGGAGATGAAGAATATCTAATCAACGAAAATTTAGACAGGATTATCGAAGCGCTGGTGCCTCAGCCAGATCGTGATTTCTCCCTCTTTCATCTGGAAGGCGAAGAAACAGATATCGAAACGCTGATTAACGCGCTTCAGGAGCCTTCACTTCTGGGCGGCAGAAAAGTAATTGTCGCAAAAAACACTTCTGTGTTTGCTTCGCGTCAGAACGCGACCGATATAATCCCAAAAATCATCGCGAATATCGAGGATAATCCGGCATCAGCGGCAAAGCACTTTTTTTTGTTCTTAAAGTTAACCGGATTTACCCCGGACGATTTACAAAACGACGGCTGGAAAAAAATCAGCGATGAGCAATGGCAACAAGCCGTAGGGGGAGAGAAAACCGGTCAAGAGCGTGAGAAATGGCTGCCCCATATAATCGATATCTGCGCCGAACTTGGCCCAACAGCGGCAAAAACCGCAGATAAAACCCAGGAGCTGGAGGAAATCGCCCAAAAATATTTCAGCGCCGACAATTGCGTGATTTTCACGGCCCAGGCAGTGGATAAAAGAAAAAGGTTTTTTAAGGTTGTAGAAGCGATGGGCCGGGTAATTTATTTTGGAAGGACCAAAAAAGAAGCGCGGCAAAAAGATGCTTTGATAAAAGAAGCGCGGCAAGTGCTTGATAAATCCGGAAAGAAAATGACTCCGGAGGCATGGACGGCGCTGGGCAAAAAAACCGGCTGGGAGATGAGGCAATCCGTTCGGGAGCTGGAAAAGCTCATTATTTTCACGGGTAACTCCCAGACCATCAGGGATAGCGACGTTGAGGAAGCAGTTGGAAAAACTAAAGAGGAATCCGTATTTGAATTAACCTCTTCCTTGAGCGAGAAAAACACGTCCGGCGCGCTGGCCGCGCTGAAGGCGCTTTTTGACCAGGGCACTCATCACCTGATTATTTTATCCATGCTGGTCAGGGAAGTCCGTTTATTGCTTCAGGCCAGAATTCTGCTGGATGAAAACACGCTTCCCCCTTTTAAAAGCGGACGGGAGTTCGGCTGGTTCAAAAATAATATTTACCCCGCGCTGAGTCAGGCAAAGGAAGGGGGCAGCAGCAGCGGTTTAATTTTTACCCAGCATCCTTTTGTCGTTTATAACGCGTGGAAAAACTGCGGGCGTTTCTCTTATGAATCTCTTGTCGGGTTTCTTGATGACCTGCTGGAAATTGACCGCTCTTTCAAATCTTCCGCCGCCGACCCAAAGCTCATACTGGAGAGTTTTTTAATCAGAGCGTGTATCAAAGCCTGCTGATTTTCTTTTGCAATTGCTTTTTGGAGCGCGAAAGGCGGCGGGACGGACCTTTTTTCTTTTTGAGCCTGCCAGTTTTGGCGCTGACGCGGCTGGAAACTTGTCTCTGCCCGGTTGCGGGGGCAAATGCCTTTTTCATAAGGAGTTCGAACTCGGCCGCGGAAAGTGAAGTTTTCCCTTCTCTCGCGGCATATGAGGCAATCTCCCTGTCGGACGATACGACAATTGCTTCGCCCGCGCTTTGCGTCACGATTCTTTTTATTACTTCGTCCGCGTTATGTCCGTAACTGGAATAAATAATATCGATACCATCATACCGGTCACGCTCTTCATACTCCGATCCGCCCTCCCCGGCGTCAAATACAACGATAATTTCATGTCCTTTTTTCTGATTATAATCGCCAAGCCTGGATACCAACGCGTTACGCCCCGCCTCCAGGCTTTTTCGTTCATAGCGCCTGAGCGTCAAAGATTGACGAATCAAATTGTAGCCATCAATAATAATAAGCATTGTCGAATATTGGCATATCTGCGTTTTCTCTTCAATAAAAATCATCCGAATGTTTTCTTCTGCTTGACTTTGGCCGGTTTTGTCTGCTAGTCAGGAGACATAAATTACCTATTGCCGGAACGGTAAATTTACTTTGAACAATACTTCTACTTCCAAGAAGCTAAGCGCGAATTACAAGAATTATCAGGCAAAACGAGTATCCCATTGGAATCAGATTGCCAAGAAGTCTGATGAGTGGAAAGATTGCAGTAAATATTATCGTAAATATTTGCAGAAAATATTGCGTTTTGTCGTTCCGCCCGAACACCGTGTAATCGAAATAGGTTGCGGTCAGGGTGATTTACTTGCATCGCTAAAGCCCTCTTATGGCGTCGGTGTGGACTTTTCCGCAAAGATGATTGCAAGAGCAAAAAACCGTTATCCGAATCTACGTTTTAAGCACGCAGATGCACATGAAATTAATCTGAAAACCGATTTTGATTTCATTATTCTTTCAGATTTAGTTAATGATTTATGGGATGTACAGCTGGTTTTTGAGAAAATAAAGGCGCTTACCAGGCCAAGCTCAAGAATAATTATTACATGTTACAGCAAGTTATGGGAACTACCCTTAAGAATCATCCGCAAGTTTGGTTTGGCTAAACCAACATTATCCCAAAATTGGCTTACTGTAGAAGATATAAGCGGCTTGCTTTATCTTGCTGACTTTGAGTTTATTCGGCAATGGGAGGAAATTATCTGGCCTATGCGCACACCTGTTCTTGGCACCTTGCTGAACCGGTTTATTGCCAAAATTTGGCCATTCAGGTGGTTTGCATTAACCAACGTTATCATAGCTAGACCATGCCCAGCGCCTGTACCCGTTTTAGAAAGCCCTAAAGTATCTGTAGTTATTCCGGCAAGAAATGAAGCTGGTAATGTTGGCAGGATCTTCGCAACTGTGCCCGAAATGGGAAGCGGTACAGAATTAATCTTTGTGGAAGGTCATTCGACAGATAATACATACCAAACAATAAAAAAGGCCATTAATGCAAATCCTCATCGGCAGTCTGTGCTTTTACGTCAAAAAGGTAAGGGAAAAGGAGATGCTGTGCGCCTCGGCTTCGAACACGCCAGTGGCGATATACTCATGATACTAGATGCGGACCTTACCGTGTCCCCGGAAGATCTGCCCAGATTTTACGATGTTTTAACAAGTGGCAAAGGTGATTTTATAAATGGTGTGCGCTTGGTTTACCCAATGGAAAAAAAAGCAATGCGTTTTTTCAATCTCTTGGGAAACAAGTTCTTCAGCCTAGCTTTTTCCTGGCTACTGGGACAACCCATAAAAGACACGCTTTGCGGCACAAAGGTTTTGTGGAAAAAAGATTATGAAAAAATTGCGGAAAACCGCGCCTATTTCGGCGATTTTGATCCCTTTGGCGATTTTGACCTTTTGTTTGGCGCTGCTAAATTAAATCTCAAAATCAGTGAAGTTCCAATTCGCTATCGGGAAAGAAAGTATGGAACAACTAACATTCAGCGGTGGAAGCACGGCTGGCTCCTACTGCGAATGGTGATTTTTGCCGCGAAGAAGATAAAATTTATATGAAGAAGATGTCATGTTAAAGTCATTTCTTTCACACCCCTTGACGCGGGGGATTGACCTCAATTCTCCTGAAACTACATATCTGAGGCGACGGATAATTCAAGAAAAAAAATTTCTTCAGCGTATTTATGAAGAATGGTATCAGTCTTTGGTCAATTCCATTCCTGAGCGTGAAGGTATCGTTCTGGAGATAGGCTCGGGAGCGGGGTTTTTAAAAAAATTCTTTCCTGATGTTATGACATCGGAATGTTTTTCTCTTAATAATATTGACATGGTTATTGATGCCAGGAATCTACCCTTTGTCGATGAATCACTTAAAGCAATTGTCATGACTAATGTATTTCATCACTTGCCCCAACCAATGCTTTTTCTACGTGAGGCAGCACGCTGCCTCGTTCCCGGAGGTGTCGTAGCCATGGTGGAACCATGGGTGACACCATGGTCGCGTTTTGTCTATTCCAAATTACACCACGAACCATTCCATCCCGAGGAACAAAAGTGGGAGTTTGAAAGCGAAGGACCTCTTTCGGGAGCTAATGGAGCCCTGCCTTGGATTGTATTTCAACGGGATAGAAAACAGTTTGAAATCGAGTTCTCTCAGCTAAGAATCAGCAATATCGAACCAATGATGCCGTTTCGTTATCTCTTATCCGGCGGCCTCTCGTTAATCAGTCTGCAACCTGGATGGACATTTCGTTTTTGGCGCTTTCTGGAGAGCCTGCTTGCACGCTGGATGGATGAGTGTGCCATGTATGCAAAAATAGCATTAGTAAGGGAAGAGCAAAATGGGTGAAATAATCTACCGCGGCGGAAATCCAGAACTGGAAAAAGAACATGCAAAATATTTAATTACAGCAGGTACCGGGAAAATATGGGGATGGGATTCACCGGCTGGGCGTGAGCGTGTAAATGCCCGTGTTAAATGGTTTATTAAAAAATGCGGCCTCCGACCAGGCTTAAATGTCCTAGAGTGTGGATGTGGCACTGGAATTTTTACACGCCATTTTGCGCAAACTGGTGCAAGAATAACAGCCACAGATATTTCTGGGGAATTAATTGAAATTGCAAAGAGCCAATTTCTACCTCAAGTTATTTTTGTTCAAGTAAATTTGGAGGATCCCGAAATTTTGCCAGATAACTATTTTGATGTTTTATGTGGTGTTTCCGTTCTGCATCATCTGAATCTTCCTCATGCCTTATTACAGCTAAACAAAAAGCTTAAGCCGGGCGCTTGCTTCGCCTTTACAGAACCTAACTTGCTTAATCCGATTAATAAATATATGCTTTTTACAGATAACATGGAAAAAAGAAAAAGGTTGGGGGTGACTCCAACAGAAATGGCATTTAAACCGAAAGAACTTTCTGTACTATTTCAAGAATCAGGCTTCAAGGTTCTTTCAGTCGAACATCGTGATTTTTTACATCCATCAACACCAAAAAGTTTAATACCCTTGGTCAAAGCAGCCCAATTTATTGCTGAAAAAATACCTTTAATCAAATTTTGGAGTGGTTCTCTGTGGATAACAGGATTTAAGATGTAGTTAATGCTTGAAATCAGATTTCTTACGGGCAACTTGAATATTGACTTTACTTTTAAAAAACTATAAAAAATCGAATAAAAACAAAGTCGGCTTATTAAGTAACTTAAAAACATCGGATGAACAATAAATACATACAACTAATTATCGTTTTCCTTTTAATCGCTGCTTCTATTATAGCCTTTGGCCGCATTGTTAACAATGATTTCATAAATTATGATGATGGCCAGTATATCACTGAAAACATTAACATCAAGTCGGGCGTCAACTTCGCAACGATTAAATGGGCTTTAAAAACATCTTACTTCAGCTATTGGCATCCACTAACCTGGCTTTCGCACACGCTGGACTGGAGTCTCTTCAGTTCATGGGCAGGCGGTCATCATCTTGTAAGTCTGCTTTTCCATATAGGCGCGGTTTTATTTTTGTTTTTATTCCTGTACAAAACAACGCGAAATTTCTGGCCATCAGCCATTGTTGCAGCTTTATTTGCCATACATCCGTTACGTGTGGAATCCGTCGCCTGGGCAGCAGAGAGAAAAGACGTCTTGAGCATGTTCTTCGGCATGGCAACGCTTTACGCTTATGCTTTTTATGTGCAAGATAGAAAAATATCAAAATATCTACTGTGTTTTTTCTTGTTCGTTTTGGCCCTCATGTCCAAACCGATGATGGTCACAATACCATTCGTATTATTATTGGTTGATTACTGGCCATTGGAAAGATTTAAGAAAGTTCTGAATTCACCTTCTGTTAATAAACAAAGCGACACAGTCAAACCGAAACCGAAGAAAAAGAAGAAGAAAAAAGCGACTGCTTACGCGAATATTACTATTGCGAATCTCAATGAAAGAAGAAATCAAATAATAAAAATCGTTATAATTGAAAAAGCACCCTTCTTATTTTTCAGCATTATACTGAGCATCTCACTTATCATACAGCAAAAAACTGCTGGTGGAATGATGACGCTGGAAGCAGCAAGCTTATCGACGAGAGTTGCAAACGCACTAGTCGCCTATGTTGCTTACTTGGGCAAAATCTTTTGGCCGCAAGGCCTAGCAGTATTTTATCCTTATGAGTTTTTTGTGCCTTCATGGAAAGTATTTATCTCTGTTGTCATAGTATTATTAATAACTGCGACAGCAATATCCTTCGCGAAAAAAAGACCATTTCTGTTGTTTGGTTGGTTTTGGTATTTGGGCACACTATTTCCTGTCATTGGATTATTGCAGGCAGGATCACAAGCCATGGCTGACCGTTATACTTATCTGCCATTTATCGGTATCGCCATCATGTTGGTATGGAGCTTAATGTATCTTCTGCCAAAAAAAACCTTTCATAAACCATTTCTGGCAATAGCAGTATCTTTAGTTATTTTCATCCTGTCGTTTTTGACTTGGCAACAATGCGGTTATTGGCGCAACAGCTTTTCTCTTTTCAAGCATGCCCTCAACGTTACAGAAAACAATTACATAGCGCATGCTAATCTTGGCAAAACGTATGCCGATCAGGGAAACAATGCGAAAGCATTGATTCATTATTATGAGTCTATCAAAATTAAACCATCTTTTGGTCATGCGCATGCCGGTCTTGCTGCAATTTTAGCCGAGGAAGGAAAATACGAAGAAGCCATTTTTCACTATATCACTGCAATAAGAACTTCTCCTCACCCTGATTACGATATGCATTATAATTTAGCCATTTTATATCAGCAGACAGGCGATATTAACCAAGCTATTGAACAATACCGTGAAGCCCTGCGCATAAACCCTAACTATTCCAGCGCTCACTTAAATCTGGGCACCTGTTTAGGCATTAGAAACGAATATGATGGTGCAATATATCACTTCCGGAAAGCACTTCGGCTTGATCCCGCTGACCCCGGTATTTATTTCAACATCGGCTTGGCACAACTAAACAAAGAAGATTTCAAAAGTGCTGCCGACTCATTTAAGGCAGCACTTCGTTTAAATCCGAATTTTGAAGAAGCAAATTATGGTTTGCATTTGGCCTTGGACATGGACAGAAGATCAAAGCGCTGATTCCTGTTCATTTACCAAATGATAATACTGAAGCATACCTGTAAATTCTTTAAGGCTCATTATGTATCAGGGTAAAAAAATCGTTGTTGTCATGCCGGCTTATAATGCCGAAAAAACTTTAATCAAAACTTACGAGGAAGTTATCGAACATGGTATCGTTGATATGATTGTCCTTGTCGATGACGCCAGTTCTGATAATACCGCAAAAATTGCGGCAGGACTTCCCCGCACTAAACTATACGTCCATGATAACAATCTAGGCTACGGAGCCAACCAGAAAACATGTTACCGGCTGGCGCTGGAAGAAGAAGCGGATATTGTTATTATGGTGCATCCGGATTACCAATATACGCCAAAGCTCATTCCGGCCATGGCGTCGTTAATCACCAGCGACCTTTATCACTGCGTGCTGGGTTCAAGAATATTGGGCGGCTATGCGCTAAAAGGCGGTATGCCTTTCTGGAAATATGTCGCCAATCGTTTTTTGACTTTCACGGAAAATATTTTAATCGGGGCAAAACTTTCCGAATATCACACCGGATACCGCGCGTTTTCCCGCGAACTGTTGCTCAGGCTGCCACTTCAAGAAAACTCAGATGATTTTGTTTTTGATAATCAAATGCTCGCTCAGATTGTCTGGTTTGGTTATACTGTAGCGGAAATAAGCTGCCCGACAAATTATTTCGCGGAAGCATCATCCATTAATTTCTCCCGCAGCATCAAATACGGGTTTGGCTGTTTATATACGGCGCTTTTTTTCGCCTGGCAAAATTAAATTTAATCAGTTCCGACATATTCCCCGCTTATTAGTAATAGATGCAGGCGCAGATCAGGGGAAAATCTTATTGAGGCTGTTTTTTGCTCTATCATACGAAAAAGGATATTCGCTTTTTTTATCCGATACTTTTTGAACTAGCAGTTATATCAGCCTTTTTATGGAAACATAGTAAAAAGTTGCGCGAGCTTCACTAAACAAGAAAAACCAATCCGGTTGGCAACTTTGCAGTGGCTACGACGCTATACCGACAACAGTGTTACTTGCCGCTCACGGCGGCTTTGAGGTCAGCAATTGTTTTGCTGTAGTCTTTCGTGCCGAAGATGGCCGCTCCGGCCACCAGCACATCGGCGCCGGCCTTCGCAATATCGCCGATATTTTCCAGATTAATGCCGCCGTCCACTTCCAAGAGAGGTCTCTGGCCTGATTTCGCAATCATTTCCTGCGCACGCCTGATTTTGGCAAGAGAGCTTTTGATAAACTGCTGACCGCCGAATCCGGGATTGACGCTCATGACCAGTAACAAATCAATATCCGACACAATTTCCTCTATCTGCGCCAGCGGCGTCGCCGGATTCAGGGACACCCCCGCTTTTCTGCCCATTTTTTTTATCAACTCTATCGTTCTGTGTAAGTGATGCGCCGCTTCCACGTGCACAGTAATGAAATCAGCTCCCGCATCGGCAAACGCCTTGATATAGTTTTCCGGGCTTTCAATCATCAAATGCACATCAAAAGGCAGTTTTGTGACCTTGCGCAACGCGCCGACAATTGCCGGCCCCATGGTAATATTGGGAACGAATTGACCGTCCATGACGTCAACATGAATCCAGTCGGCGCCGGCTGCTTCCACGGCGGCGATTTCCTCGCCAAGCCGGGCGGCGTCGGCGGAAAGAATCGAAGGGGCAATTAATTTCATTAGTTGTTTCTCCTGTTAATTTTACTTTTAATATACTAATGTCGTTTCCCTGTCAATAAACACCATCCAACCTTTTGTCCGGCATCCGCCGGATTCCGCCCCGCTATAGCGGGGCTCCACCTTCAGCCTATTTCCC
>DSAV01000189.1 GCA_011046295.1 Deltaproteobacteria bacterium
GAATATAATATGGCTTTAGGAGAAAGACGCGCCCAGGAAGCAAAAAAATACTTGGTTAATCTCGGTGTCGCCGCAGCAAGAATCCAGACAATCAGTTACGGCGAGGAACGTCCTCTGGATCCGCGCTCAAATGAAGAAGCGTGGGCGAAAAACAGACGCGCCCATTTCCGTGTCCGGTAACTAGTTTTGGAATAAGGCCTAAGAATTGAAAAATTCTATTTACCTATTTGTAACTATATTTATACTGTCGATTGTTGGCTGCGCCACAACATCTGACATAAAAGAAGTTCAGTCTGATCACCATAAATTTGTTGAGAAAATTACTGCTGTGGAAACAGAGCTGTCCACTTTGAAAAAAACTGTGGCAGCTCTGGACACGGCACGCAAAGCACATGCTAATACTGCCGCGGATCTCGCTGATCTGAGAGATAGTCTAAATAAGTTGCGCGGTGATTTAGAAGTATTAAAAAATGAACTTGCGGACAACACAAGAAGGCAGGAACAGTACTTTGACAACATTTTATTGAAGATAAATTTTATTGAAAATTTCCTTGAAATCGGCGGCAAAGATGTTTCTATTAAAAAATCCGCAAATAGTGATTTAACCGCCGGGGAAGAAGTCCAAAAACCGGAAAAAGTTCAAGATAAGGACAGAGCTTATTCTTCCGCCTATCAGATTTTTAAAGAAGGGAACTACAGCAAAGCAAGACAGGAATTCCAAAATTTCTTATCCGCTTACCCTGATAGCGAATATTCCGATAACGCGCAATTCTGGATCGGCGAGTGTTTCTTCTTGGAAAAAAATTATGAGCAGGCCATTCTGGAATACGAAAAGGTAGTGAAAAATTACCCAAGCGGAGCCAGAGTTTCTTACGCCCTGCTCAAGCAAGGCCTTTCCTTTCTCAATTTAGGAGACAAGACCAGTTCCCGCCTGCTACTACAGCAGGTAATAAAGGATTATCCGAACACCAACCAGGCACGGATTGCGCGCGCTAAACTGCAAGAGATTAAATAAGCTGCTGTTAAATAGTTCATAATAATGTAGGGCGTTCTGAAAAAGCCCCCTGCTTTTTTTTTGGACATCATAATCCGCCACGATCAGCGGCATATTATTATTGGCTGTTATTCATATTTCAACATCAAGCAGATTACCGGCAGAAATAATTACTCCAGATTAATCACTTTGATTCCTTCAGGAGGCGGCAATTCAAATATTGATAAATCATCAGCTTCTTCCATCTGAAGTTGTGTATATTCAACACGAAGCGAAGATGATCCGTCGGCTATCTCAACAGTAATTTTTCCGGGCAGACGTTCTCCTTCTTTATAATCCTCGTATCTTACCTGATAAAGTTTTTTGCCATATACATCGTACTTAATGAAAGAGAGCAGTTTGTTACTTTTTGACAATTGAACCACCTGGAAATGTCCCTTTTTCGCGCGCATTTCCACATGAAGATTATTTCCTATACGATAACACTTATAGGATAAATTTCCATCGTTCATTACAGGATAACCCCCCGTCAAGATCATTACCATGCTTTCCATATCAAGCGGCAAAGCCAGAAACCTCTCTAAATTTTGAGATGAGGGGCTTCCCTGATAATATTCCCCCCTCGAAGGAATAAAAATACGTAAATGCTCAGGCGTTGCCGCGAAAAACAAATCGGGCGGCCCAACAGGCGATAAAATTTCGATTCTGAGGAAGGATGGCCTTTTCATGACCATCAACGCCCTGATTGGATGATGACCTTGGGGCGAAACCAAATCTACTTTTGCCACCGTGCTTAATACATCTTTCTCACACACAGCTCCTATACTCTCGCCAATTATTTTATTCGCCTGGCAATCATGCTGGGTCACTGCTATTTTCTTTTGAACGCAACCATATGCAACCGCCATAACCGCCAGCAGTACGACTATTCCTGTTACGTTAATTGTACGGAAATACCATTTGGACATAAAAAAAGGTTATCCGATAACCTTACCAAGCCGTAAGCCGGTTATCTTCTCTTGATTAAGTTATCAATTTTTTTCTGAAGCGTTTCTTTATCGGGAGATAGTTCCAGCGCCCGTTTGTACATTTCCAAAGCTTTTGTTATTCTCTCCAACTTCGCATAAACATCTCCAAGATGCTCAATGACCGTGTAATCATCCGGCAG
The DNA here is from genome assembly GCA_011046295.1 of Deltaproteobacteria bacterium. Lineage (GTDB taxonomy): Bacteria > Desulfobacterota > Syntrophia > Syntrophales > Smithellaceae > UBA4810. The sequence continues at coordinate 2,163 of DSAV01000189.1, forward strand.
AAGCTCAAACGCCTTTTTTAAATGAGTCAACGCGCTCTCCAGTTTATTTTGCCTGAAATGCACCCAGCCCAGGCTGTCAATTATGTAACCGCTTTCCGGCTTAATCTCCAGCGCCCTAATAATCATATTTTCCGCTTCTTCCAAATTGAGCCCGCGGTCGGCATAACTATAACCGATAAAATTAAGAGCATCCGCGTGTCCCGGATCAATCGTCAGAATCTTCTCCATTTCTTTAATGCTTTCGGTAAAACGACCAGTTTTTTCGTAAATCACACCCCGTGCATAGCGCAAATCAACATCTTCAGGCAGAAGTTTGATTCCCTCATGTAAAATATTTTCCGCTGATTCAATCTTTTTGTTTTCTTCATAAAGAGAAGACAAAATCAGATACAAAGCAACATGCTCTTTATTTTGTTCCAGAGCTTTTTCCATCAGACTGATGGCTTCGTTTGTCTTTCCTTCCTTTTTGTAGAGCATGGACGCTTGTATTTGCGCGTTTACATACACGTCTGCTGTTTTCGGTATCTGCAGGTATTCACGAAGCGCCAATTTATCTTTGCCGCTTTCTTCATATACGCTCGCCAGCAAGTAACGCACCCTGTGATCGTTCACATTATTATCCAGAATCACTGAAAATTCCGCCGCGGCTGAATCATACCTGCGCATGTCGTAATATAAAACTCCAAGCTTTATCCTGGCTTCGCGATTGTCCGGTTCACTTTTCAGTATTTCCTTATACTCTGATACTGCTTCATCGTGTTTTTTTTCTATAATAAGCAGCTCGGCTATTTTAATCCTCACATTCGTTCCGGCCGGACTTCTATCGTAATAACTGCGGTAAAGTTCAATTGCCTTGCCTGTCATATTCTGCATTACGTACATCGCCGCCAGATCAAATACAGCAGGCTCAAAATGTGGCCTTATGGATATAACTTGTTTGTACATTTCCTCCGCTTTGGAAAACCTGCCCATATCCACAAGGAGTTTGCCGTAATAGTACATGCCGGTGACATTTTCCGGATCAACTTCAAGCATTATCCTGAAATTTTCTTCAGCTTTGTCATAATTATTCTCCGCAGCGTATATTATGGCCAGATACAGATACGCCACCAGGTTTTTCGGATCCAACTCAATTGCTTTTTCATGTGCCCAAATCGCCTTCTTGTTCTGCCGAAGGTTAAGATAGATCCCGCCCATAACCAGGTACATTTCGACATTTGAAGGATCTTCCGAAAGCGCCTTTTCTCCCAGGTAAATGGCTCGCTCCAAGTCGCCTTTCTGAATGTAAAGAGATACAAGCTCGGTCATAAGGTGGGAAGATTCCGGATCCAGTCTAAGGGCCTTTTCCATTTCGGCAATTGCTTCATCCGTTTTACCATCCAGGCGCAGCAACACTCCCATGGAGTAATGATACACGGAATACACGGAATTCACTGAACTGCTTTCCTTATAAACAGGAGACGTACGGGTAGGCTTTACGGTGCCGCAGCCGATCGTGCCAAAGACAATCGAAACAGTAAATATGAATAACAATACGCATTTTTTATTTTTATTCATCATACGCCTTGTCTTTATAATAAATTTGTTCGCAAAAGCACTGCTATGAATTTCAGGGTCTCGTTTTCGACTTAACAATTTGTGATACCGGAACAATTACAATGCCCTCTTTTCGTAACTGACCCGCCGCATCCCTAATGGCGCGAATTGTTTCCGGATAAGGATGGCCAATAAGAATCACGGGGGAATTATCCTCAGGATTTAATGCCACGCTCATCAAATTTTTATATATTTCATCATAATCTCTTTTGTTATCGATAAACATTTTCCTTTCAGCAATACTTAAGCCGATTTCCCGTGCCACCGCAACAGCTTCGCTGTCCGGCACGGTTCTGGAATCAATGAAAAACAAATCCTGGCTTTTCAGTTGGGCAAAAACAACAGCCAGCTTGCCGCGATCTTGCATGAATTTGGACCCCATATGATTGTTGACTCCGGCTATATAGGGTACCGCTTCAATGTTTTTTCCTAACTGATGAAGAATTTCCATGTCATTCATATCAGTAAAAAGAGCACCCTCGCCCGGCTTTTCGGCAGGATAAGATACGGGTTCCATGGGCAGATGCAGGAGAATCTCACAGTTTTTCTTATTAAGCATTTCCGCGGACTGGCGACTGTAAGCCAAAAAGGGCAAAACGGCGAATGTTATATCGGCATCGATTTCCATCAGATTTCTGACAGGTCTTAAATCATAACCAATGTCATCTATTACAATAGCTATCCGCTTGCGCGGCGGCGTTATCTTGTCTGTTGGGGGCACTACCTCTTTTTCAAAGCCGGGCATTATTTTTACGATTTTCTCTCTTGCCGGTTCGGCTTTATGAGTTTCAACCGCAACCGGTTTTTCTTCCTGCACTGTAAGCACGTAGGCTATTGCCGCAACAGAAGCACCAATGCACAATATAAGCAGGATGTTTAAAAAACGCCTGAACTTCGAGGATTTTAAACTACGTTTCAGTTCTTTCTTCTTTGGCAATTATCTTCATTTCCTTTTTACTAATATTTAGCTCGCTGTATTCACTTTCATAATATTCCAGCTTCTCAAAATATCCACAGCAGTTTTGAGCTGATTATCCAGTGCCAAATCGGGAGTGGTCATGACTTCTTTATCTTTTGATTTATTTCTCTCTAATAGTTTTTTCTGACGCTTGATTTCTTTTTCCTTAAAATCATCTTCGCTTGACTCCTGACTTTTCTGCGCTATTTTCGATGGTTGCACATAATCAACAATTATATCGGGCTTTATTCCCTCCGCCTGAATAGACCTTCCATTGGGAGTATAATAGTATCCGGTTGTTAATTTCAGGGCCGAACCGTCATCCATGGGAATGATCGTCTGCACTGAAGCCTTGCCAAAAGTCGGTGTTCCCACAACCAAAGCTCTGCCGTTATCCTGCAGGGCGCCGGCAACAATCTCCGCCGCGCTGGCCGTTCCTTCGTTTACCAAAACAACTATGGGGCAGGTAATTTCATCTTTGTTATCCCTGGCCACCGATTTAGTTTCCATGCCTTTTGCCCGTCCCCGCGTCGAAACAATCGTTCCCGATTTAAGGAACATGTCGGATACTTCGATGGCCTGTAGTAGTAATCCGCCCGGATCATTTCTTAAATCCAAAACCAACCCTTTTATCGGATGAAGCTGCTTATCAACTTCTCGCAGAGCCTTTCGCAAATCTTCGGAAGTTCTTTCATGGAAGGAGGCAATACGGATGTATGCAATGTTTTCATCGTAAATTTTATAACGAACGCTTTTGATTTGAATTATCGCGCGCGTAAGAGCAATTTCTTCCGGCACTGGCATGTTTTCCCGCATAATTGTAATTATAACCTTGGTCCCTTTGGGTCCGCGCAGTTGCTTTACCGCTTCCATTATGGTTATGTCTTTTGTGGATTTGCCGTCGATTCTGATTATTTGGTCTCCCGGTTTGACTCCCGCCGCAAAGGCCGGTGTTCCCTCGATAGGCGAAACTACCGTTAAAACATCTTTCAATATCGTTATTTCAATGCCGATACCGCCGAATTGTCCCTGCGTTTCCACTTCCAACTCTTTGTATAAATCCGGTGTCATAAAAGAACTGTGGGGATCAAGCGACCTGAGCATGCCGTTAATCGCACCTTGTATTAGTTTGCTTGAATCAACCTCCTCCACATAATTTTTATCTACCATATCGAATACTTCGCTGAATGTCCTGATGTCTTTATAAACACTTTTATCCAGCGCAGCTACATTGTTGTTGTGATAGGAGAGTAGTAAAAAAATTACTACCACGCACAAAACAACCGATATGAAAACTTTTAGTGATGTTTTTTTCATAATTCTCCTCACCTTGATGCCGTCATATTTAACATATCTATACCATTTTCTACGACATTTTTCATTGATTTGACAGTGAAAAAAATAAAATACCGGAAATAATCGGCGCGGCTGATGAAAAAAGAAAAATAAGAAATACTTTTTACTCTATTATCCAAGTGGTTGTATTGTTTGAGTCTTTAACCACAACACCACGTTGGGCAAGCTTTTGTCTTATATCGTCCGCTTTTTTGAAATCTTTCGACTTTCGGGCGGCATTTCGCTCGTTCACCAGCTTTTCAATCTCCCCCACATCTAAACCCCTTTTGAGGGCTTCTTTTTCTTTGCCTGAAATAAAAAAGCTATCCGGGTCATCGTAAAAAATACCCAAAACGCTCTTAAAATGCTCAAATAATTCTTTTGATTTGTTCAATAGTCTCATTTTCACAGAGTCATCTGTTTTTTTCGCGGCGGCAAAATAATTATTCAGGAGCCTTATCGCTTCAAATACGTAGCCTAGGGCCTGCGCGGTGTTAAAATCATCATCAAGCGCGGCGTCAAAATTATTTTTTAGTTCATTGAACTGGTTTATGATTTCTTCATCCTTGGCGGAGGAAGTTTCTTCATATGAATTATCTTTGCCGCGCAGACCGGCGAGAACTTGTTTTTGCAGCTGAAAAGCCGAATAACAGCGCGCCAGAGCAGCTCTCGCCTCCACCAGAGACTTTTCGGAAAAATCAAGAGGGGTACGGTAATGATTCTGAAGGATGAACAACCTCACAACTTCCGGGTGATAATTATTTAAAATATCCCGGATGGAAAATATATTCCCCAAGGATTTGGACATTTTTTCCGAATTGATTTTTACGAAACCGTTATGCATCCAATATTTTACCGGGGTCTTTCCTGTCGCCGCCTGAGATTGGGCTATTTCGTTTTCATGATGCGGAAAAATCAAATCTTCGCCGCCGCCGTGAATATCGAAAGTATCGCCCAAATACCGCCTGCTCATCGCCGAGCATTCAATGTGCCAGCCGGGACGTCCCGGCCCCCAGGGGCTTTCCCAAAAAGGCTCTCCCGGTTTACTCGCTTTCCAGAGGACAAAATCAAGCGGATTTTTTTTCTTTTCATTGATATCAACCCGCGCGCCGGCAAACATTTCTTCCAGATTTCTTCCACAATTCCGGCCGTAATCGGGAAATTTTTCAACATCGAAATATACGTCCCCGTCAACGCTGTAAGCGAAACCTTTCCTGACCAGCGAGTCTATCAAATCGACCATATCTTTTATATGTTCTGTGGCGCGCGGCGCCACGGTGGGAGGCTCTACTCTAAGCGCGGCCATATCCTCATCATGCATGGTGATGTATTTTTCTGCTATTTGAGCAATACTTACTCCTTCATTTTTGGCGCGCTCGATTATTTTATCATCAATATCCGTGTAATTTCGGACATAAATCACCTCAAAACCACGTGAACGCAAATGCCTGACCACAACGTCGAAAAAAATCGCGCTGCGGGCATGACCGATATGACAGACATCATACGCGGTAATGCCGCAAACATAAATACCCACCGTACCTTCTTTTACCGGCTTTAATATTTCTTTTTTTCTTGTTGCGCTGTTATATATTTTTTGCGTCATGCTTGTATATACACGTGTTTTCATCAGGGATACAATGGAATATTAAGCAACCCTGTATGCTGCGGCAAGCCAAAAATTATATTCATATTCTGGACGGCCTGGCCGGCCGCGCCTTTTATTAAATTATCAATTGCCGCAATAATAATCACCCTGTTTGTTCGTTCATCCACGCCTGTTCCGATGTCGCAATAATTCGAACCGCAGACGGAAGAAATGTTGGGATAGTTTCCTGGCGCAGATATCCGTACAAAATTTTCCCCAGCGTAAAAAGTGGAGTATAGCTCATTAAGTTTTGCCGCGGAAACGCCTTTTTTAAAATCCGCGTAAATCGTGCTTAGAATTCCCCGCTTTACCGGAAGCAGATGCGGCACAAAAGTGATACTGATTTTTTCCCCGGACAAAGAGCTAAGTTCCTGCTCGATTTCAGGTGTATGACGGTGCTTCCCCACTTTGTATGCTTTAAAACTCCCGGCTGTTTCACAAAACAGTGAACTTATTTGCGGCTCCCTTCCGGCGCCGCTGACCCCTGAAGCTGAATTGATTATAATACTGGATGTCTCCAGAAGTTTGTTTTTAAGCGCCGGAGCCAACGCCAGAATAACGCTTGTCGGATAGCAGCCGGGATTGGCCACCAGCTGCGCTTTCTGAATCTCGACCCGGTAGATTTCCGGCAATCCGTAAACGGCTTGCGACAATACATCAATGCTCTTGTGTTTCCCGTACCAAGCTTCATACATTTTGATATCCCTTAAGCGATAATCAGCGCTCAAATCGATAACTTTCTTCCCGGCCTGTATAAAGAAAGGCGCGATATCCATGGAAGCGCCATGAGGAAGAGCCAGAAAAACAATATCACATTGGGCGGCTATTTCCTGAGGCGTAGCACACTGATAGGTAAGCGAAGTCAAACCCTGCAAAGAAGGAAAGACATCGGCCAGGGGCATATCGGCAAAGCGCCGGGAAGTCACCGCAGTTAATTCCACTTCCGGATGCCCAAGTAAAATCCTGACCAGCTCGTGCCCCGTGTAACCGCTGGCTCCGTATATTGCTGCTCTCTTCATAAATAATCTCCAAAAAAAAGGGAGGCCTGAAGCCCCCCTCGGTTAAATTAACGCTTGGAGAATTGGAATCTTTTCCTGGCTCCCGGCTGTCCGTATTTCTTTCTTTCTTTTATACGCGCGTCTCTGGTTAGAAAACCTGCTTTTTTCAAAACCGGCCGCAGTTCGGCATCATACTCCAACAGGGCTTTGGATATCCCGTGTTTTATCGCCCCGGCCTGGCCCGCAACACCGCCGCCTGCTACATTGACATATAGATCAAACTGATCTTTCTTGCCCGTAATTTCCAATGGTTGTCTTATCACCATTTTTAAGCTGGGACGAGTAAAATATTCTTCATAGTTTCTTTTATTTATCACAATATTGCCGTTTCCTGATTTCATGTAGACACGGGCAATAGCGCTTTTTCTTTTACCTGTTGCATAATAACGTTCTTCGGACATAGATTTCTCCAACTTTAAAATAATAAATTGCGATATTCAATTATGTTAAACGGATAGCGCGCGCGGAGTCTGAGCCTCATGGGGATGAGCATTACCCGTATAAACTTTCAGTTTTTTGAGCATCCTGCGCCCCAGATTATTTTTCGGCAACATCCCGGCCACAGCCATGCGAATAACTTTTTCCGGCTTTTCCGCCAGCATTTTTCCGGCCGGTGTTTCGCTCAATCCGCCGGGATAACCGGAATATGAGTAATAAATTTTATCGGTCATTTTTTTACCGGTGAGCCTGATTTTTTCGGCGTTCACCACAATAACGAAATCACCTGTATCCACATGAGGAGTGTAAATAGCTTTATGCTTGCCCCGCAGACGAAGCGCGATTTCGCTGGCCAACCTCCCCAGTATCTTGCCGGAAGCATCCACCACGTACCAATCCTTGTTTACCTCTTGAGCCTTGGCGGCATAAGTCTTTTTCATATTAAATCCACCATTTACTTGATATAGAACGTTGAAATCTATGCAATTATGGTCTTATTGTCAAGGAAAATATTGGAAAAGCAAAATAATTCATAAAATGACAGAAAAGGCGGTATTTACGCTGTTGACCATTGAAAGTACGTGACGGGCGTCAGCGTCACATGAAAAATAGTTGAATATTTTAAATTACTTGTGTACATAAATACCTTAAATTATTGATAAAACAAAAACAGCGCCCATTCCCGTTCAATTGTATCTTCTGCTTATTAAAAAATAAAATGACGCCAACAAATATTTTACAGAGTACCCAACCCGGTAAGCTCAAATTTGAAGATGAATCGTGAATCTCCGTCAATTTCCGAATAGTCCACGCCCAAACTCCAACACTGACTTTTGTAGAGTACTCCCACGGTACTCCCCACCGTTCTCGAATTCATCACATCGCGGCTCAATAAATATGTGGCAGAAATGTTGCTGGTTATTTTTGCCCGGATATTAAGATATACTTGTTCAATATCATCAGTTTTATAACGATAACCGACTCTGAGCATATCTCCTCGCCAGTCTGTGAGCCTCAAATCATAACTCTCTTCTTTCCAGCCGCTATACATATTGTATTTATTGCGCGCCCGGAAGAATACATATTTATGCGGCCGGAAATCAAGCTCCACTCCCATATTCGCAAAAGGACGCCTTTTATCGCCTTCTACTTCCAGACTTCTTTTTGCCTCATTGATGTCGTAGGTTTGAAATATCTTCAATCTTAAAAATTCAAGGTAGTAATGCGCGCCTTCTTTATCTTTATCTTTATCCTTTACTCTCGCCACTAAGGTATTGGTCAAAGCCCAGGCAATTTCGTTTTGTTTATCTATGGGCAAAATGTAATCCGTAATATCATCCTGCTCCACGTCTGGCGTATAAAAATATCCCACTTCCGGCTTTATTTCATGACGAATTTTCTCCCAGCTTAGTATATTCGCGTCAAATATCCGGGACAGCTGTGTGTTTGCCGTCAACGACGCGGTATAAATAGTGCGCTCCCCGCTTCTCTTCTTGCCAAAACCTATCTCATCATCACGCGACCAGAGCGTTTCGCGGAAAGAAAATTGAGGCGTAATCCTGGCAAACCCGGCAATATCCATCGGCAGAGAAACTGACGGGTTGAAATCAAAGTAATGCCCTTTTTGCCCCTCGCCCCGGTAAAAATAGTCATAAGTTGATGTGAGTTCATAATATAAAGGAGTCTTTAAAAATGGCTGCCTGATGCCGGTAAGCATAATTTCGGGGTATTTCTGAAAAGTAGAGCTGTTTTCGGCAGTCGCGAAATCATCGGTGTAGCTTACCATGCCCAGAAGATTGTAATTCGACCACCCTTTGTACAACCGCGCTGTCGATTCCAGATAACGCATTGATTCCTTGCCCTGAAAAGGAATCTGCTGAAACATATCACCGTCATCTCCGGCAAAATTATCCTGGTAATAGTTATGTTCGGGTAAATCTTTAAAATACCATTTGTCGGAAACTTTGCGCAAATCGGTCCTCACATAAAAATCAGGCGCAAAATTCGTCTGGTGATTCAAATAGTATGACCAGCGATTGTGTTTACCTTCCCAATCTCGGCTGGTTGGGGGATGATAGTCTTCGATAATTTCCTTTCTGTCTTCCAGAAAATCACCGTAAAAGGTGCCAAAGGATTGTTCGCCCAGGTAATACCTGAATTCCGCACCCTGCTTGTATCCCCTTTTTTCGATATAGCGCTGAAAAAAAGTCGCGTCCATTTGAGGAGAAATCGCCCAGAAAAATGGCAATTCAATATCTATACCGTCCTTTTTTCTGGAATAAGAAATATAAGGCATAAGAAAGCCCGACTGGCGCGTGGTCTTGGCCGGAAAAGGCACAAAGGGAGCATAAAGAACCGGCATGCCTTTGGTCTGAAAACGCGCGTTTTTAACTAAACCGTAACCGTCAATGGTTACTTTCATTTCGGAACCGGCTATTTCCCAGTCAGGAGATTCTCCTTCGCATGTCGTGGCTCTGGGCTGTTCAATAAAATATGTGTCTTCGCCGGTCTTTTCAATTTTATCGCCACGCACATAAAAGTGATTCCGCGCGTAAAAAGCGTGCCCCTTATAAGCGACACCAGTTTTATTCACGATATCAAAAACTATTTTGTCGCCCTTTAGGTAATCTTCGCCCATTTTTAGAAAAACATTGCCCCGCGCGATAGCAATTTTATTTTTATTATCCAACTCTACATCATCAGCGTTCAGAACTAGGCCGCTGTGGGTTATTATAACCTGGCCCTGCGCATGATATTTATCAAGGGAATAATCATAATCCATTCTGTCCGCTTCAATTTCGATAGGTTTCTTTTCTTCGATAAACTCCTCGGCGGACACCTTCATATAGGAAAAAAGCAGCATGCCGAAAGCAAAACATGTTACAACCAGTTTGTTTTTTAATTTACTAATCAAAACTAGACACCTTTGCCCGATATATGAATTCAGAGACTCTTATCACAAGAAGCTGTTTTTAGGAAACCTTTGTTTTATTTCCCCGGCAAGATACAAAGATCCTGTTGCACAAATCAAATCATCGTTTTTCGCTCTACTGAATGCTTTTATAACGGCTTGTGCCACATTTTGCGTAACCGTTGCCCTGCGACCCATTTTATTGAGTATTTTCTTTATATTATCAGGATCTTCGGCTCGCGCGGCTTTTAGCGGGGCCAGTATTATTTCATCGGCCATCGGGGCAATTTTTTCCAGCATCCGGCGAAAATCCTTATCTGTCAGCGAGCTGAAAATTAAAATTAACTTCCGATAAGAATATTCATTTTTAATAGCCCTGCATAACGCACTGATTCCTGCCGGATTATGCGCTCCGTCCAAAACGAAAAGAGGCCTTGAACAAATATTTTCCATACGCGCGGGAAGTTTTACATTTTTAAGCCCCCTGCGCACCGCGCTCTCGTCAATAACAAAGCCCTTTTTTGCCCCGATTTCACAAGAGGCAATGGCCAGAGCGCAATTGGCTAACTGGTGTTCTCCCCTGAGAGCTATATCCAATCCGCTTATTTTACCGTACAGTCCTCTGTAATCGGCAAACGAGGAGTATTTTTGTTTTGTTATCTCAATCTCTGAACCCAGGCGATAAAGTTTTGCGTTGCGCTGACGGCATATACTTTCCAGCGCATCCAGAACTTTTGTTTGTTTTGCCGCTGTCACACATATACCTCTTTTTTTTATAATACCTGCCTTTTCACGAGTAATTGAATCCAGAGTGCGTCCCAGTTCGGCCGTGTGCTCCAGTGCAATGTTCGTAATGATGGAAACAATCGGACGGCAAATATTCGTCGCATCCAATCTTCCGCCCAAACCTACTTCCAACACAGCAATATCGATTTTTTTTTGACGAAAATAAATAAAGGCGGCGGCCGTTAAAAACTCAAAATACGTCAAAGGCTTTCTTTTCTTTGTCGCAATGTAAGCTATCAAGCGGTTGAGGTCATCGCGCGAAATAATCCGGTTTTTAACCATGATTCTTTCGCGTACATCAAGTAGATGCGGTGATGTGTAAAGACCGACACGATACCCGGAACTTTGTAATATCGAAGCGATCATCGTGGCAGTCGAACCCTTGCCGTTGGTACCGGCGACCAATATTGTATGGTATGCGGTTTGCGGATTGCCTAAGTTTTCGAGAAATTCAGCTATAGGCGCCAAGCCCAAACGCATAACATCGACATTTAAACTGGCAAGGTAATTCAGGGCATTAAATTTTTGCGTTTTCAAGCGGTCGTAGAATTCCTCCTGATTTGATTTGGTTCAATTATCACACGCTGCCCAAGTCATCAATATTTAAATAAATTATGATGATGCCCACAAATAAGAAAACAAAACGGCCGACCTCTTTTTTTATCATTAGAAAAGAAAAAATATTTGATTAATCAGGCTGAAACATACTATTGGAGCTTGATTTAAAAATTATATTTAAATCATTTTTACTTTTCTATTAAGCTTTTCCAGGTATGGCGTTCCAAAAAAGATCCGGAAACATTTTCTTCCATTTCTTTGAATAGAGCATACGGTGCGGCAAACGTCATGTAATGAGCGTCTCCGAGCTGCCTGCGCACATAAACGCGCGCGGATAAATCAGTTAAGCCGACAACGCCGCGCGGCTTCTCTTCTTTTGCTTCCTCATAAGGATAAATGCCGATCGTCTGACATCCCGCAGCGTAAGGGATGATAACATTATCATTGCCTTCGCGGCCGTAATTGGCCAGAACCACGAGCGCGCTTAACTGATCGGGGTTTACAAAAAATATTATCGACTGCGGTTTTTCTTTTTTTAAATCTACCGCGCTTAAAGGCTTAAACACAACATAAGGTTCCGGAATTTCTCTTATCGGCAAATTCTCGATAAACTTACTGACCAGCGTGGGGGATTTAATATAACGCTCACCATGCAAAAAATTATCATAAGCCTCATCGCGCATGAATGGTTTTATCTTCTGAGCCAATTCCTTACCGCCTTCTCTTTTCTCA